>NZ_PSUC01000046.1:0-24523 GCF_002931635.1 Rathayibacter sp. AY2B7
GCGGCCGCGGGCTCGCCGGAGGCGGGGCCGCCCGCCCGGCCCTTCCGCCGCCACGCCGTAGGATGGATGCCCGTGGCTCTCACTATCGCAATCGTCGGTCTCCCCAACGTCGGCAAGTCGACGCTCTTCAACGCACTGACCAAGAACACGGTGCTCGCGGCGAACTACCCGTTCGCGACGATCGAGCCGAACGTGGGCGTGGTGAACCTGCCCGACTCCCGCCTCGAGGTGCTCGCCGGGATCTTCGGCTCCGAGCGCATCCTCCCGGCGCCCGTCTCCTTCGTCGACATCGCCGGCATCGTGCGCGGCGCGTCCGAGGGCGAGGGCCTGGGCAACAAGTTCCTCGCGAACATCCGCGAGGCCGACGCCATCGCGCAGGTCATCCGCGGCTTCGAGGACTCCGACGTCGTCCACGTCGACGGCAAGGTCGACGCCGCCAGCGACATGGAGACGATCAACACCGAGCTGATCCTCGCCGATCTCCAGACCCTCGAGAAGGCCGAGGCCCGCTACGAGAAGGAGCTCAAGGGCAGGAAGATCGAGCCGATCGTGGTCGAGACCGCGAAGAAGGCGCGCGAGTTCCTCGACCAGGGCAAGCCGCTGTCGGCCTCCTCGATCGATCTGGAGCCGATCCGCGAGCTGGGCCTGCTGACCGCCAAGCCGTTCATCTACGTCTTCAACGTCGACGAGGCCGTGCTGACCGACGACGCCCGGAAGGCCGAGCTCGCGGCCCTGGTCGCGCCGGCGAAGGCGATCTTCCTCGACGCGAAGATCGAGTCCGAGCTGATCGACCTCGACGAGGCCGACGCCGCCGAGATGCTCGAGTCGACCGGCCAGACGGAGTCGGGCCTCAACCAGCTCGCGACCATCGGCTTCGACACCCTGGGCCTCCAGACGTACCTCACGGCCGGCCCGAAGGAGACGCGCGCCTGGACCATCGGGAAGGGCTGGACCGCGCCCCAGGCCGCCGGTGTCATCCACACCGACTTCCAGAAGGGCTTCATCAAGGCCGAGATCATCTCGTTCGACGACCTCGTCGAGACCGGCTCGATCGCCGAGGCCCGCGCGAAGGGCAAGGCCCGCATCGAGGGCAAGGACTACGTCATGCAGGACGGCGACGTCGTGGAGTTCCGCTTCAACGTGTAGGACGGCCGCGCTCGGCTCGAGGCGCCCGGTTCGCTCGGATCCCCGGATCCGCGAGCCGGGCGCTTATGCAGGGAGGTGCGGGATGGCCGACCCCGGGAGTCCGAGACGAGGCCGGTCACGTCCCCGGACGTCCGCCCCGCCCCGTCAGTTCAGCACGTCCCCGATCAGCCAGCTCGACAGCCCGACGAGGGTGCAGACGCCGACGACCACCCAGGCGACGGTCCGGCGGACCGAGCGGGAGACCGCCTCCGAGCTGCGGGGAGTGGGACGCAGCGGCGCCGTGTACGAGGGCGGGACGGTGTAGGTCCGGGCCGGCGGGAGGAGTCGGGGAAGAGTGACCGGACGGCCGTCGACCCACTCGGCGGGCAGCTCCGCGGCCTTCGCGGCCTGCAGCGTGAGCTCGACCTTCAGCGGGGATCCGCGGAGGGAGGCGTAGGCGGCGGCGGTGAGGCCGAGGCTCGCGAGGTGGCGGAGGGTCGGGGCGAAATCCGCCGAGAGGGTCGGGGAGAGCTCGCCCACCCGCTCGCCGTCGAGACGGAGCTCGACGAGGTCGCCCGCCGGGTGCAGGGTCACCAGCAGCAGGCCGCGGCCGCTCGCCGGGACGACCGACGAGAGGCGGGCGAAGTGCTCGTCCTCGCGCAGGACCGGCAGGCCCCTCGACCAGGGGAGGATCGAGTGGCGCTCGACGGGCGGCTCGTTGAGCGGCACGAGCAGCTCGGGGGCGACGAGGGCGACGCGGAGGACGGCCCGCAGGCCCTCCTCGCCGCGCTCGACCCGGAGGCGCGCGGTCGTGACCGGGACGGCTCCGCTCGCCACGACCCGGTCGAGAGCGGCCCGGTGGGCGGAGGCGTTCGGCAGGTAGCCGAGGACGCGGCCGCCGACCCGGACCGAGACGGCGTCGAGGCCGGTGGGGTGGTCGGGCTCGGGGATCAGGTCGACCTCGAGGGTCCGCTCGTCGATCTCGCCCTGCTCGAGCGTGCGGCCGATCAGATCGGCGATCTCCTCGATCCGCTCGGCCTCGGCGAGGGCGTCGACGCTCGGGGCGCCGTCGGCGTTCGGGAGCCGGTAGTCGACGCGCTCCGTGACGGGGGTGACGGGTGCGTCCCGCACCACCGCGGCACTGTCCTGCGCGGAGCGGCGCGCCCCGGTGAACCGCCTGCCGTCCCACCAGCGCATCTCGGCCGCATCGGCATCGTCGCGGTACCAGCCCGCCGGCGCACCCTCGTCCATCGACCCCCCGTTCCTCCGGCGAACGAGTCTACGAGGAGGGCGGGAGCGTCAGAGACCCGGGTCCGTGGCGGCGGGATCCTCGGGGGCGAGCGCGGCCGCGGGCTCGCCGGAGGCGGGGCCGCTCCACGCACCGGACTCGTGCGCCCGAGGGCCGGCGATCCACTCCAGAGCCTCGCGGACGAGCATCCGGACGTGACGCGCGTGGCCGATGGTGACGGGGGCGGGATCCTCGAGGACCTCGAGCAGGCGCTGCAGCACGGCACGGCTCTGCAGTCGTGTCATGGGCCTCACGGTAGGGGCCCCGTCGCTCGGACGGTAGTGCCGATCCGCGACAGCGCACCCGTCTAGGCTCGCCACATGACTCGTCTCGACGGTGCCGTCGTCCTCGTCCTCGGAGCCTCGGGCGGCCTCGGCCGCCTCCTGGCCGATTCGCTGGAGGCGCGCGGTGCCGTCGCGGTGCGCTCGGGGCGCGACTCCGCGGCGCTCGGCGAGGCACCCCTGGTCGCCGACCTGCGCGGGGAGGACGAGCCCCGGCGCGTGGTCGCCGAGGTGCTCGAGCGGCACGGGCGCCTCGACGGCGTCGTCGTGGCCGCGGGCGTCGTGGCCTTCGGGCCCTCCGCCGAGCTCGATCCGGCCGTTCTGGAGGAGCTCGTCGAGGTGAACGCGCTGGCGCCGATCCGGGTGCTGACCGCCGCGCTGCCGTCGCTCGTCGCGTCGGCGGGCGAGGGGCGCGAGCCGTTCGCGCTGACCATCAGCGGCGTGGTGGCGGAGGCTCCGACCGCGGGACTCGCCGCGTACTCCGCCTCGAAGGCGGCACTGCACTCCTTCGTGAAGGCCTCGGCCCGCGAGTACAAGCGGGCGGGCGTCCTCCTGCTCGACGCGCGCCCCGGCCACACCGAGACCGAGCTGTCCCGGCACCCGCTCGCGGGAGACGCGCCCCGCTTCGGCGCGGGTCTGGCGCCGCAGGACGTGGTCGACCGGCTGCTCGACGCGGTCGAGGGCGGCGAGACCGACCTGCCTCCTGCGGCGTTCACCGGCTGACGCCGTCCCGAGACGAGGCGGAGCCGGTCGATCCTCGCGGGAGCGCCCCGGATCGAGCACCGCAGCCTCGGCTGCGTACAGCCGCCGTGGTCAGCCTGCGCATCCGGCGGCCGGGACCGCGATCGGCGCGGCAGCCCGTCCGACCGTCCTCCCCGCAGACGCGGGGATACCCGCCGTTCACCGGAGCGTTGCACGGCCGCACTAGCGTCCCTCCGTGCCCGACACCGCCGATGACGCCCTCCGTCCCACTCCCGAGCTGCTCCGCACGCTCACACCCGCCGACGCGCGGGACCTCGTCGTGCTGGACGAGGACGACGACGATCCGGTGCTCCTGCGCCGCGACGGCACGCAGGTCGACACCTGGCGCGAGGGCTACCCCTACGACGAGCGGATGTCGCGCGAGGAGTACGAGGCGGGCAAGCGCCTCCTCCAGATCGAGCTGCTGAAGCTGCAGAACTGGATCAAGAAGCACGGGCGCCGACTCGTGGTCGTGTTCGAGGGGCGCGACGCCGCGGGCAAGGGCGGCACCATCAAGCGCTTCACCGAGCACCTCAACCCGCGCGGAGCCCGCGTGGTCGCGCTCGAGAAGCCGACCGAGCGCGAGGCCGGTCAGTGGTACTTCCAGCGCTACGTCTCGCACCTGCCGGCCGCCGGCGAGATCGTCCTCTTCGACCGCTCCTGGTACAACCGGGCCGGCGTGGAGCGCGTGATGGGCTTCTGCACGCCGGCGCAGTACGACGAGTTCATCCGCCAGACGCCGCTGTTCGAGCGGATGCTCGTCGGCGACGGCATCGACCTGGTGAAGCTGTGGTTCTCGGTCTCGGCGGAGGAGCAGCGCACCCGGTTCACGATCCGCATGATCGACCCCGTGCGCCAGTGGAAGCTCTCGCCGATGGACCTCGCCTCGCTCGACAAGTGGGGCGACTACACCGCGGCCAAGGAGGCGATGATGGCGGCGACCGACACCGCCGACGCTCCCTGGACCATCGTGAAGAGCAACGACAAGAAGCGCGCCCGGCTCGAGGCCATGCGCTATGTGCTGAGCCTCTACGACTACGACGGACGCGACGAGGAGGTCGTGGGCCCGCTGGGTCCGGACCCGCTGATCGTCGGATCGGCCGCGGACGTGTACGAGCGCGGCGAGCACGCCGCGACGAGCTGACCGGGGGGACGGACATGGGGGAGTCGGGGATCGGCGCGGAGCTGCCGGGGGTGCACCTGCGCTGGCTGGCGCTCGACGAGCAGACGCTGGACGCCGAGCGGCTGCTGCCGCTGCTGAGCGACGAGGAGCGCGAGCGCTACGCCGGCACGGTCGCCGCGTCGGCGGCCGAGCGCTTCGTCTTCGGGCGGGTGCTCCTGCGGATGCTCGCGGCCGAGCTCACGGGGACGCGCGCGTCGGAGGTCCGGGTCGTCGCCTGCTGCCCGCGCTGCGGGGGCGCGCACGGTCGGCCGCGGCTGGAGGGACGCGGGATCGCGCTCGAGCTGCTGTCGGTGAGCATCGCGCACTGCGCGGGCGCCGTCGTGGTCGCGGCGAGCAGCGCCGGTGCGGTCGGCGTCGATGTGGAGCCGACGCTGGGCACGCCCGAGCGCGGGGAGCGGATCACGCGCATCGCCGGGGCGCCCTTCGCCACGGGCGGGATGCGCCCCGCCGACCCTGTCCTGCACTGGACCCGTATCGAGGCCGCGCTGAAGGCGGACGGCCGCGGGCTCGAGCTCGACCCGCGCCGGGTGCACGTGCACGAGTCGCACCACGCGGCGGAGGCGCGGATCGACGGCGTCCGCTTCCGGCTGGCCGAGCCGCAGCTGGACCCCGCGCTGCGGGTCAGCGTCGCCCTCGGGCCGATGGGGGACGCGGGCGCCGGGCCCATCATCGGCTGGCGGCGCGAGCACGGCGACGCGCTCGCGGACTCGCTGGTGTCAGCGCCGGGACGGTAGCGGCGGCAGCTCCTCGTCGAGGAGCCAGGCGTCGAGCAGGTCGTCCACGCCCTCGCCGAGGACCTCGGTGCAGAGCTCGCGGAACTCCTCGTCGGTGACGGCGGCGGAGGCGTAGCGGGACGTCCACTCCCGCAGCAGCCGGAGGAAGGGCTCGTCGCCGACGGTGAGCCGCAGCGCGTGCAGGGTGAGCGCGCCGCGCTTGTAGACGCGGTCGTCGAAGAGCGCGACCGGGCCCGGATCGGCGAGCACGAGATCCTGCGCCGCGGCCCGCAGCACCGCGTGGTGGCGGCGGGCGCAGGCGTCGGCGGTGGCGCGGCCCGACTCCTCCGACCACAGCCACTCCGCGTAGCAGGCGAACCCCTCGTTGAGCCAGATGTGGCGCCACCGGGCGATGCCCACGCTGTTGCCGAACCACTGGTGCGCGAGCTCGTGCGCGATGAGGCGCTCCGAGCCGCCGCGGCCGTCGGCGTGGTTGGCGCCGAACACCGCCATCGCCTGCGCCTCGAGCGGGATCTCCAGCTCGTCCGCCGTGACGACGACGCAGTAGCGGGCGAAGGGGTAGGGTCCGAACAGCCGCGTGAACAGGGCGAGCATGCGCTCGAGCGGAGCGAAGTCGTGCGCGACCCGAGCGGCCAGGGCGGCGGGGCGGGCGAGGGTCACCGCGACCCCGGCGAGCACGCGCTCCTCGATCGCGTAGCGGCCGATCTGCACCGAGGCGAGGTACGCGGCGCTGGGCTCGCGCTGCTCGTAGAGCCAGGTGCGGCGGCCGGAGCGGGCGCTCGAGTCGACGAGCACCCCGTTCGCGAGCACGGCGTAGCCCTCCTCGGCGGTGACGCGCAGGCGGTACGGAGCCTTCTCGGCGACGTCGTCGTTGCAGGGGAACCAGGTGGAGGAGCCGGAGGGCTGCGAGGCGACGAGCACCCCGTCCTCCAGCTCCTCCCAGCCGAGCTCGCCCCAGTGGCTGGCGCGGGGGGCGGGGTGGCCGCTGTACTCGATCTCGACGTCGACGCTCTCGCCGGCGGCCAGCGGCTCGGCGGGGGCCACCCGCAGCTTGTGCGGCGCCTGCTCGTGGCGGGCGCGGCGCCCGTCGATCCGGACGCGGGCCACGCGGAGCCGGGAGAGGTCGAGGGAGAACCGCCGGAGCGGCTGCAGCGCGACGATCCGCAGCACCGCCCGGCCGGCCAGGCGGTTCGAGGCGACGCGGTAGTCGAGGTCGAGGTCGTAGGCCTCGACGCGGTAGCCGGTGTTCCCGATGCCGGGGACGTAGGGGTCGCCGGCGGTCTCGAGCCCGGTCAGCGCGGGGCTCACGCGACGGGCGCGTGGTAGTCGGCGACGCGCACCTCGCGCCACGGGCCGATCGGGTTGCCGCTCCAGCGGCTGCCCGCGGGCACCAGCTCCCCCCGCATGACGAGCGAGGCCGGGCCGACCGTGCCGTGCTCGGCGATCCGCGCGGCGGGGAGGATCACGCTGTGCGGGCCCAGGGTGGCGCCGGCGTCGAGGCTCACGAGATCCATGCTCATGATTCGATCATGGAACAGGTGCGTCTGCACGACGCAGCCCCGGTTCACGGTCGCTCCGTCGCCGAGCGAGATCAGATCGGCCTCGGGGAGCCAGTAGCTCTCGCACCAGACGCCGCGTCCGATCCGGGCGCCGAGGCTCCGCAGCCACCAGACCAGCGCCGGAGTGCCCGTGGCGGCGTGGGCGAACCAGGGCGCGGCGACCATCTCGGTGAAGGCGTCGGCCAGCTCGCTCCGCCAGACGAACGAGGACCACAGCGGCTGCTCGCTCGGCTCGACCCTCTGGATCAGGATCCACTTCGCGGCGGTGGAGACGGCCGCGGCGACCGCCCCGGCGGCCAGCAGCACGACGCCTCCCACGAGCGCGGCGAGCACCGCCCCGAGCGTCTGGATCAGCGCGAGCAGTCCGGCGACCACGCCGAGGCCGATCGCGACCGAGACGACCACCGGGACGAAGCGGCCGAGCTCCCACGCGATGCGGGCCGCGCGGAGTCGGCGGGCGGGGCGGAAGGTGCGCGCCGACTCCGCCTCGACGACGGTGCGCCGCAGCCGCACGGGCGGTGAGCCGAGCCACGACGAGCCCGCCTTCGACTTCCGGGGCGCGGAGGAGAGGACGGCGACGAGTCCGCCGGCGGGCACGGTGTGGCCGGGCGCGGCCATGCCGGAGTTGCCGAGGAACGCGCGCTCGCCGATCTCGGCGCGGGCGAGCCGCATCCAGCCGCCGCCGAGCGCGTAGGAGGCGACGAGCGTGTCGTCGGCGAGGAACGCGCCGTCGCGGATGGTCGTCATCGCGGGCAGGAGCAGCACCGTCGAGGCCTCGACATCGCGTCCGACCTTCGCGCCGAGGAGCCGCAGCCAGACCGGGGTGAACAGGCCCGAGTAGAGCGGGAAGAGCAGGACACGCGCGGAGTCGAGCAGCCGCTCCGTCGACCAGACCTGCCAGCCGATCCGACCGCGCACAGGGTGGGTGCCCGGCTCGACGCCCCGCCCGAGCAGGCGCACCAGGACGACGACGAGGGCGGCGAGGACGACTCCGGAGACGGCGACGGCGGGCACGAGGGCGGCGAGAGCGGGCCCGAGCGCGGCGCCGAGGCCGGCCGAGCCGCGCACGGCGGCGGCCACGACGGCGAGCCCGGCCGCGAGGGCGAGGACCGGGACCGCCGCAAGGCCGACCGCGGACGCTCCGTACGCCCAGACCCAGCCCGGGCGGCGCGCGGGGCGCTCCGAGGGGAACCCGGCGTTCGCCCTGCCGAGCCGCTGGGCGGGGGATCCTCCCCAGCGCTGCCCGGCCGGCACCCGCCCGAAGACGGCCGATCCCGGCTCGATCTGCGCGTGCTTGCCGATCCGGGCGCCGGGGAGGAGCGTGCTGCGCGCGCCCACCGTGCTGCCCGCGCCGACCCGGACGGCACCGACGCGCAGGACGTCGCCGTCGATCCAGTAGCCGGAGAGGTCGACCTCCGGCTCGATCGCGGCGCCGCGCCCGAGCGTGAGCATCCCGGTCAGCGGAGGGAGGGAGTGCAGGTCGACATCGTCGGCGATGCGGGCGCCGAGCGCGCGGGCGTAGTAGGCGACCCAGGGCGCCCCCGCCAGGCTCACGGCCTTGAGCTGGAACGCGATCTGCTCGGCCAGCCAGAGCCGGAGGTGCACGCTCCCGCCGCGCGGGTGGTCTCCGGCTCGGATCCCGCGCAGCAGGGTGCGCGCGGCGAGGACGGTGAGCCCCATCCGCCCGAACGGCGTGAGGAAGAGCGCGAACGCGGGGATCAGCGCGGCGAGCGGAGCGGTGGGCAGCCAGCCGAACCCCGGCACCAGGTCGAGCACCGCGGTGACGCTGAGGATCGCAGTGATCCAGCGGGCGCTGCCGAGCACGAGCAGTGGTGCGCCGAGGAGGGTCTGCAGCACGCGCATCCTGAGGGGGACCGGCGCGATGCGGTGAGCGGACACCTCCGCAGTGCCGGTCGAGCGGCTCTGGATCTCGGCGGCCATCGCCGCGAGACGCGGGTGGGCGTAGACGTCGGCGACCGTGAACTCGGGGTCGCGCTCGCGGATCCGCGCGACCAGCTGGGCGGCGGCGAGGGAGCCGCCGCCGAGGTCGAAGAAGTTCGCCCGCTCGTCGACCGGCACGCCGAGCACGTCGCGCCAGAGGGCGGCGAGCCACGCCTCCTCGGGGTCGAGGGAGGCGTCCTCGGTCGTGCCCACGGCGAGCGGCCAGGGGAGTGCGGCGCGGTCGACCTTGCCGGAGACGCGGGTCGGCAGCTCCTCGACCACGGCCAGCAGCGGCACGAGGGATGCGGGCAGCTCCTCACGCAGGCGGGCGAGCGCCGCGTCGCGGTCGAGCTCCCGGCCGCCGGCGAGGGCCAGGTAGCCGACGAGGACCTGGTTGCCGGCCGCCGTGGTGCGGACCGCGGCCGCCGCCCCCGAGACTCCGGGGAGCGCCTGCAGCGCCGCCTCGACCTCGCCGAGCTCGATCCGCCGACCGCCGAGCTTCACCTGGTCGTCCGCGCGCCCCTGGAAGATCAGGCCGGCGCTCTCGAAGCGCACCAGGTCGCCGGAGCGGTAGGCCCGCTCCCAGCCCAGGAGCGGTGCCGGCGTGTACTTCTCGGCGTCCTTGACCGGGTCGAGGTAGCGCGCGAGCCCGACCCCGCCGATGACCAGCTCGCCGACCTCGCCCTCGCCGACCCGCTGCCCGTCCGCGTCCACGACGGCGAGCCGCCAGCCGTCCAGCGGCAGCCCGATGCGCACCGGGGGAGGCCCGCCGAGGGGCGCGGCGCAGGCGACGACGGTGGCCTCGGTCGGCCCGTAGGTGTTCCAGACCTCGCGGCCCTCGACGGCCAGGCGCTCGCCGAGCTCCGGCGGGCACGCCTCGCCGCCGAAGATCAGCAGGCGGACGTTCTCGAGCGACTCCGCGGGCCAGAGCGCCGCGAGGGTCGGCACGGTCGAGACCACGGTGATGCCGTGCGTGGTCAGCCAGGGGCCGAGGTCCATGCCGCTGCGGACCAGCGAGCGGGGAGCGGGGACGAGGCAGGCGCCGTGCCGCCAGGCGAGCCACATCTCCTCGCAGGACGCGTCGAACGCGACCGAGAGACCGGCCAGCACCCGGTCCCCGGGGCCGAGCGGCTCCGCCTGGAGGAACAGGCGCGCCTCGGCGTCGACGAAGGCGGCGGCGGAGCGGTGGCTGACCGCCACTCCCTTGGGGGTTCCGGTGGAGCCGGAGGTGAAGATGATCCAGGCGTCGTCCTCGAGCGAGGGCGGCTGCAGCAGCGGGATCGACGCCGTGCTCGGGTGCGGCGCGCTCGCGGTGAACAGGCGCGCGGCCGGCTCGTCGGCGCCGGTGCGCTCGAAGCGGCCGGAGCCGGTGATCACGCCGCGGACGGCGGCCTCGCCGAAGACGAGGCGCGCCCGTTCCTCGGGGTCGTCCGCGTCCACCGGGACGTACGCGGCTCCCGCGGCGAGGACGGCCAGGATCGCGAGGTAGAGCTCGCGGGAGCCGCTGGGCATGCGGATCCCGACGCGGTCGCCGCGGCGGACCCCTGCGGTGGTGAGCTCGCCCGCGAGCTGCACCGTGCGGGCCAGCAGCTCCCGGTAGCTGAGCGCTCCGGCCGGGTCCTCCAGCGCGGAGGCGTCCGGGTGGCGCTCCGCGGTGTCGCGGAGGACGTCGACCAGCGTGCGGGGAGGCGGGGTGGCCGCTCCGGCGTCGAGCACGTCCTGGGGGCCGGCCGTCTCGGTCACGTCTCGTCTCCGTCCCGGCCGTGCGATCGGGAGCGCGGCGGCCGGGGCGACACCGTAGGGAGGCGGGGTGACGCGGAGGTGAACAGGCGGGGTCGGCCCGCCCGGCTCAGTGCGCCATCGGGAGCGGCGCGTCCGACTCCGCCGGGCGGCGGACGAAGAACGCGGCCACGATCGCGACCGTCGCGATCGACGCGCCCCACAGGAACGCGGAGTGGATGCCGCCGGCGTAGGAGGCGACCTCGTCGGCTCCGCCCTGCGCGAGCTCCGCCGACCGGATCGAGAGGACGGTGACGAACAGCGCCGTGCCGGCCGCGCCGCCCAGCTGCTGCACGGTGCCGATGATGGCGCTGCCGTGCGAGTAGAGCGAGGGGCGCACCGAGCCGAGGCCGGCGGTGAACAGCGGCGTGAAGACGAAGGCGAGGCCCAGGCTGAGGGTGACGTGCAGCGAGAGGACGAACCAGGGCGACGAGTCCGCCGCGAGCAGGGTGTACCCCCACAGTGCGCCGGCGACGACGATCGAGCCGGGCACGAGCAGCACGCGCGGGCCGAAGCGGTCGTAGCCGCGGCCGACGAACGGCGCGAGCAGGCCCATCAGCAGGCCGCCGGGGAGCAGGAGCAGCCCGGTCTCCAGCGGAGTGAGGCCCAGCACGTTCTGCGTGTAGAGGGGCAGCAGGATCAGCGTGCCGAAGAGCGCCGACATGCTGACCGCCATCATCGCGATGACGATGGTGAAGTTCGCGGAGGAGAAGGTCCGGAGGTCCAGCAGGGCCCGGTCGGTGCGCTGCAGCAGCAGCTGGCGCGCGATGAAGCCCGCGAGGCCGAGGCCCGCGACGACGAACGGGATCCACGGCGCGACGACCGCGGCTCCGCCCTCGCCGAGGCTCGACAGGCCGTAGACGAGGCCGCCGAAGCCGAAGACCGAGAGGACGACCGAGAGCGAGTCGATCGGGATGGAGCGGGGCTCGGTGACGTTCTCGACCTTGCGCAGGCCCAGGAGCAGCGCGCCGATCGCGATCGGCAGCACGATCCAGAACATCCAGCGCCAGCCGAGGAAGTTGAGGATGACGCCCGAGATCGTCGGTCCGACGGCCGGAGCCACCGAGATGACGATCGAGATGTTGCCCATCATCCGGCCGCGGATCGCCGGGGGCACCAGCGTCATCACGGTCGTCATCAGCAGCGGCATCATGATGGCCGTGCCGCCGGCCTGCACCACGCGGGCCGCCAGGAGGACCGCGAAGGTCGGGGCGAGCGCGGCGGTGAGCGTGCCGAGGCTGAAGAGGATCATCGCGGCGGCGAAGAGCGTGCGGGTGTGCAGCCGCTGGATCAGGTAGCCCGTGATCGGGATGACGACGGCCATCGTGAGCATGAAGGCGGTCGAGAGCCACTGGCCCACGTGCGCCTCGACGTCGAAGTCGCGCATGAGGTCGGGCAGCGCCACGCTCATGATCGTCTCGTTGAGGATCACGACGAACGCCGACACCAGCAGGAGGCTGATGACCAGGCGGCTGCGCGGCTCGAGGGTCGTGGCGGCGGCGGGTGCGGCGGGCCGCGCGGCGGGAAGGGTGCTGCGCTCGGTCACAGGTGTTCTCCGGTCGTGAGGGGATCGGTGTGAGGGGCGCATCGACGGCTCGACTCGCGGGCGCGGATGCGGGGTACGGAGGGAGAACAGCGGCGGACGCCCCGGACATTCCCGATCGACGGGGATCCGCTGCGAGAGGTCTCAGGTGAGGACCGCGGAGAGCGCGGAGGACGCGGCCTCGGCCTCCTCGAGCGTGGCGCCCTCGCCGAAGCTGAACCGCACGGCGGTCCGGGCGACGTCGGGGTCGAGGCCGAGGGCCAGCAGCGCGGGCGAGGGCTCGTCGCGCCCGGCGGCGCACGCCGAGCCGCTCGAGACGACGACGCCGCGCTCCTCCAGCTCGAGGAGCGTCGACTCGCCGCTGCGCCCGGGGACGGCGTACGCGGCGATCGAGGGGAGCCGATGCGCCGCGGAGCCCAGCGGCACGGCCCGGGGCGCCAGGGCCGCGACCCGCTCGGCGAACGCGTCCCGGACCGCTCCGACCCGCGCCGCGCGGTCCGGATCGAGCAGGCGCACCGCGGTGCCGAGCGCGACCGCGAAGGCCACGTTCTCGGTGCCCGAGCGCCGCTCCCGCTCCTGGCCGCCGCCGTGCAGCAGGGGCTCGAACGGGAGCCGGCTGCGCAGCAGCAGCGCCCCCACGCCCTTCGGGGCCCCGAGCTTGTGCCCGGAGACCGAGACCGCGTCGGCGCCCCAGCCCGCGACGTCCAGCCAGCCGGCGGCCTGGACGGCGTCCACGTGAAGCGGCACGCCCCGCGATCGGCAGAGCGCCGCGATCGCCGGCACGTCCTGCACCGTCCCGATCTCGTTGCTCGCCGCGAGCACCGAGACCAGCGCGGTGTCCGGCCGGACCAGCGCGGCGAGCGCGTCGAGGTCGAGCAGGCCGGTCGCGTCGACGGGGGCCGTCGACACCTCGAAGCCGTGCAGGCGCCGGAGGTGGTCGGCCGACTCGACGGTCGCCTCGTGCTCGAGCGCCGAGATCACCAGGTGCCGTCCGCGCGGCGATCCCAGCGCGAGGCCCTTGATCGCCGTGTTGATCGACTCCGTGCCGCCGGAGGTGAAGAGCGTCTCGGAGGCGCGGCCGCCGAGGAAGCGGGCCACGTGAGCGCGCGCCGCCTCCAGCGCGCGCGCCGCGGCGTCGCCGAGCGAGTGGCTGCTCGACGGGTTGCCGTACTCCGCGGTGAGGAAAGGCCACATGGCCTCCAGCACCTCGCGGCGCACGGGCGAGGTCGCGGCGTGGTCGAGGTAGATCACTCGACCGCGATGTCCAGGCCGAGGTCGAGCGAGCGGACGCTGTGGGTGAGCGCGCCGACGGAGATCACGTCGACCCCCGCCTCTGCGATCGCGCGCACGGTCGTGAGGTCGACGCCGCCGCTCGCCTCGACCACGGCCCGCCCGCCGATGAGCGCGACGCCCTGGCGGAGCCGCTCGGGGGTGAAGTTGTCGAGCATGATCGTGTCCGCGCCTCCCGCCAGCGCGGACTCGATCTGGTCGAGCCGGTCGACCTCGACCTCGAGGTGCGCCGTGTGCGGGATCGAGGCGCGCGCCGCCCGCAGGGCCGCGGTCAGGTCGATCCCGCGCGCGGCGAGCACCGCGAGGTGGTTGTCCTTCGCCAGCACCGCGTCCGAGAGCGAGAAGCGGTGGTTGCGGCCGCCGCCGCTGCGGACGGCGTGCCTCTCGAGCGCGCGCAGGCCCGGCGTGGTCTTGCGGGTGTCGACGATGCGGGCGCGCGTCCCCTCCACCGCGGCGACGTACTGCGCCGTCAGGGTGGCGATGCCGCTCATCCGCTGCACGAGGTTGAGCGCGACCCGCTCGCCGCGGAGCACGCCGCCCGCGGGGCCCTCGATCCGGGCGAGGGTCTGCCCGGCCTCGAAGACCGCGCCGTCCTCCACGAGCACCGAGCAGCGGATCCGGGAGTCGACCTGCCGCATCGTGCCGACGAGGACGGCGCCGCCGCTGAAGACGCCGGGCTCGCGGGCCACGAGGGCGGCGCTCGCGGTGGCGTCCGCGGGGAGGAGGGTGTCGGAGGTCAGGTCGCCCCAGGGCGCGTCCTCCTCGAGGGCGAGGGTGACGACGCGGTCGATGCTCTGGCGGGTCAGCACGGAAGGGCCGCCTCTCTGGTGGGGGCGGCGGCGCTCGCCGTCGCGGGGTCGGGGGAGTCGGTGCGGTGGTGGGCGCCGACGGAGTGCGTGCGCGCGAGCGCGGCGTCGATGAGAGCGAGGGCGCAGGTCAGCAGGTTCGCGTCCTCGAGCGTCCTCAGTCCGAGCGGAGCGGGCGAGGCGGAGGCGACGAGTGCGTCGCGCGCCGCGGTGAGCCCCGCCGCGTCCCGGGAGAGGCCGGCTCCCGCCCACATCGCGTCCTGGAGAGCGGTGCGGTCGAGCGTCATCGGGACGACGGCGCGGGGAGGGGCGACCGGGCCGCCGCTCCAGGAGAGGGAGTCGAGGGCGAGCGCCGCGCGGCGCGCGAACACGACCCCCTCGAGGAGGCTGTTGGAGGCGAGGCGGTTCGCGCCGTGGACGCCGGTGCGGGCGACCTCGCCGACCGCGAGCAGCCCGGGGAGGCTGGTGCGCCCGTCCAGGTCCGTCGCGATCCCGCCCATCCAGTAGTGCGCGGCCGGAGTCACGGGCAGCAGGTCGTCGGCGAGCGAGAGCCCGTTCTCGCGGCAGGCCGCCGAGATCGTCGGGAACCTCTTCGCCAGCACCTCGGGGTCGATCGCCCGGGCGTCCAGGTGCACGGGCAGTCCGCCCTGCAGCCGCATCCGCTCCGCGATCGCGCGCGCCACGACGTCGCGCGGCGCCAGCTCGGCCTCGGGGTGCACCCCGGCCAGGAACCGCTCGCCGGCGGCGTCGCGCAGCACCGCGCCCTCGCCGCGCACCGCCTCCGAGACGAGGAAGCCGCCCGGCAGCGCGAGCGTGGTCGGGTGGAACTGGTAGAACTCCAGGTCCGCCGTCTCCGCTCCTGCCCGCAGGGCGGCGGCGAGCCCGTCCCCGGTCGCGACGGACGGATTGGTGGTGTGCCGGTAGAGCTGCCCGGCGCCTCCCGTGGCCAGCACGACCGCGTCGGCCGTCAGGCGCTCGAGCACGCCGTCGTGCAGGACGTCGGCGCCCGTGACCGAGCCGCCCTCCTGCACCAGGTCGACCAGGGCGGCGTGCTCGCGCACCTCGACGGACGAGCCCCGCATCGCCGCCACGAGCGCGGCCTCGATCGCGGCGCCCGTCGCGTCGCCGCCGGCGTGCAGGATCCGCGGACGCGAGTGGGCGCCCTCGAGTCCCCGCGCCAGCTCGCCGCCCTCGCGGTCGAAGCCGACACCCCACTCCTGCAGCACCGCGACCGCCTCCGGCCCCTCGGCGCAGAGCACCTCGACCGCCGAGCGCACGGCGAGGCCCGCACCGGCGGTGAGCGTGTCCTCCACGTGCAGCGCCACGGAGTCGCCCGGCGCCGTGACCGCGGCGATCCCGCCCTGCGCGGCGCGCGTCGACGACTCCGCCAGCGCGCCCTTGGTGACGAGCAGCACCTCGTGGCGGCGCTGCGCCGTCAGCGCGGCGACCAGCCCGGCGATGCCGCTGCCGACGACGACGACCCGCGCCATGTCAGACCGCCGCCGGCCCGGCGGGCGGAACGGCCGCGAGCATCCGCTCGAGGGCGATGCGCGCCTCGGCCTGCACCGATTCCGCGACCTCGATGCGGTTGAGCACCGTCCCCGCGACCAGTCCCTCGAGCACCCAGGCGAGGTAGCCGGGGTGGATGCGGTACATGGTCGAGCAGGGGCAGACCACGTCGTCGAGGCAGAAGATCGTGTGCTGCGGGTACTGGACGGCGAGGCGCTGCACCAGGTTGATCTCGGTGCCGATCGCGAAGGTCGATCCCGCGGGTGCCGCCTGGATCGCCTTCACGATGTAGTCGGTCGAGCCGTACTCGTCGGCCGCGTCGACGACCGCCATCGGGCACTCCGGGTGCACGATCACGCGCACGCCCGGGTGCTCGGCGCGCGCCTTCGCGATCTGGGCCGTCGTGAAGCGCTTGTGCACCGAGCAGAAGCCGTGCCAGAGGATCACCTGCGCGTCCAGGAGCGTCGCGGTGTCGGAGCCGCCCTGCGGCTTCCGCGGGTTCCACATCGGCATCCGCTCCAGCGGCACGCCCATCGCCTTCGCGGTGTTGCGGCCGAGGTGCTGGTCGGGGAAGAACAGCACCCGCTGCCCGCGCGCGAACGCGTCCTCGAGCACGGTCGCCGCGTTCGAGGAGGTGCAGACCACGCCTCCGTTGCGGCCGCAGAACGCCTTCAGCGCGGCGGAGGAGTTCATGTACGTGACCGGGACGAGCGGCACGCGGCCGTCGGCGTCCGGCTCGGTGCCGTAGAGCTCGGTGAGCTCGGCCCAGGCGTCCTCGACGGAGTCGATGTCGGCCATGTCCGCCATCGAGCAGCCGGCCGCCAGGTTCGGGAGGATCACGGCCTGCTCCGGTCCGGAGAGGATGTCGGCCGTCTCCGCCATGAAGTGCACGCCGCAGAAGACGATCGCCTCGGCGTCGGGCCGGCTCGTCGCCGCCTTCGCCAGCTGGAACGAGTCGCCCACGTAGTCGGCGTACTGCACCACCTCGTCCCGCTGGTAGAAGTGCCCGAGCACGACGACCCGCTCGCCGAGGGTCTCCTTCGCCGCGAGGATGCGGTGGTGCAGCTCGTCGGCGCTCGCCGTCGTGTACTCCTCCGGCAGACGTCCCTGAACCGGGGCGTCGGCCGGGATCGGGTCGGCCTGGGAGGCGCCGGGCCCGTAGGCGGGCAGGCCGAGGTCGAAGGACCAGGGGGCCTCCGCGAGCTCGGGCGCGCAGGTGGCGCCGGGCGCGGAGCCGCCCTCGATGAGCCGGATGGTGCTGTCGACGGATGTCACGGTGTTCTCCTCGTGAGGCGGGTGGGGGAGTCGGGCGGCGCGCTCAGACGGGCAGCGGGCCGTTGTCGACGAGCGCCGCCGACTCGTCGTAGCGGTAGAGGCGCGGGGGACGGTGGCGGGTGCCCGTCAGGCGCTCCCCGGTGGGCACCACGGTGCCGGAGCTCTCGATCGTCCGGCGGAAGTTGGCCGGGTCGAGAGGCTTCTGCAGGACGGCCTCGTGGACCTCCCGCAGCTGGGACAGGGTGAAGGCGCCGCCGAGGAAGGCCTGCGCGATGCGGGAGTACTCCATCTTGTTGCGCAGGCGCCAGAGGGCGTAGTCGACGATCAGTCCGTGGTCGAAGGCGAGCTCGAGCGGCAGATCGGTGCAGAGCCAGGCGACGTTCTCTCCCACGATGGCCTCGTCGGCCTCGGCGGAGCGCACGAGCGCCCAGTAGACGATCGACACGACGCGGTCCTCACCGGGGGAGCGGTCGGTGCCGCCGACGGCGTAGAGCTGCTCGAGATAGCGCGGAGCCAGGCCCGTGGTCTCGCGGAGAGTGCGGCGTGCCGACTCGGCGAGGTCCTCGTCCGGATGCAGCGGTCCGCCGGGCAGTGCCCAGAGTCCCTCGAACGGCTCGCGGATGCGCCGGACGACGGGGATCCAGACGGTGCTCGCTCCGGTCTCCGGGTGCGGCCGCAGGGCGAAGATCACCGTCGACACGGCGAGCTGCACGTCCGGCATCCGATGTCCCTACTAAGAGTCGCACCGACTGTAAGTGCTGGGATCACCTTAGTGTCACCAACACCTGAACACCTAGCGGAAGAGGCGACACGCCGCGGGGGGTCCGCCCTCCCCGCTAGGCTGACCGCACAACCGAATACCGGGCCGCAATACGCGACGCGGGAGAGCCGACTCCGGTCGGCACCGAAGGAGCAAGCCTCCCCGCCAATCTCTCAGGTCTTGTACCGCGTCGAACTGGCCACTCTGGAAAGCGATCCGCTCGGATCCGCCCATGGTGAAAGCGCTCGACCCCTCGGGGCGGCGCGAATCTCTCAGGCTCCACGACAGAGGGGGAGTTCCCACGGCACTGCTGTGCTCTGCCGCGAACGCGGCGCGAGTCCAGCACTGCGACGAAATGGAGAACTCATGTCCGAGACCCCGACGACCAGCCCCGAAGCCCGCTACTCGCCCCTGCACGACGTGCACGTCGCCGCCGGCGCGTCCTTCACCGACTTCGCCGGATGGCAGATGCCGGTCCGCTACTCCGGCGATCTCGCCGAGCACCACGCCGTGCGCACCGCCGCCGGCCTCTTCGACCTCTCGCACATGGCCGAGATCCTCGTCGTCGGCCCCGAGGCGGTCGACGCCCTCGACTACGCGCTGGCGAGCGACATCTCGGCCGTCGCCGCCGGCCGCGCGAAGTACACCCTCCTCCTGGAGCGCACGGGCGGCGTGATCGACGACCTCGTCGTCTACCGCACGGGCGAGGACCGCTTCATGGTCGTCGCGAACGCGGCCAACCGCCACATCGTCGTCGAGACGCTCCGCGACCGCACCGCGATGTTCGAGTGCGACCTGTTCGACGAGAGCGACGACGTCGCCCTCATCGCGCTGCAGGGACCGCGCTCGCTCGAGATCCTGCAGAACGTCCAGGGCCTCGCCGTCGAGACCGAGCGGGGAGCGGAGTCGGTGCTCGACACGGACGACGCCGCCCGCCTGCTCGCGGAGCTGCGCTACTACCGCGCCGTGCCCGCGACCTTCGAGGCGCACCCGATCCTGATCGCGCGCACCGGGTACACGGGCGAGGACGGCTTCGAGATCTACGTCTCGCCCGACTCCGCCCCCGCGCTCTGGCAGGCGCTCGCCGAGACCGGCGCCGGAGCGGGCCTCGTCCCCGCCGGCCTCGCCGCCCGCGACACCCTCCGCCTCGAGGCGGGCATGCCGCTCTACGGCCACGAGCTCTCCCGCGACGTCTTCCCCGCACAGGCCGGCCTCGGCCGCGTCGTCGCCTTCGGGAAGCCGATCGACTTCGTCGGCCGCGCGGCCAGCGAGGAAGGTCCCTCCGGAGACGCTCCCGTGCTCGTCGGGCTCGTCGGCGAGGGCCGCCGCGCCGCCCGCGCCGACTACACCGTCCTCTCCGGCGACGACGAGGTCGGAGTGGTCACCAGCGGCGTCCTCTCTCCGACCCTGGGCGTCCCGATCGCGATGGCCTACGTCGCCCCCGCCTCCGCGCAGCCCGGGACGGCGCTCGCCGTCGACATCCGCGGCACGCGCCTCCCGATGACCGTCACCGAGCTCCCCTTCTACTCGAGAAAGAAGAACTGACATGGCCGTGCCCACCGAGCTGCAGTACACCTCCGACCACGAGTGGATCCGGGTCGACGGAGAGGTCGCGACCGTCGGCATCACCGCCTACGCCGCCGACAAGCTGGGCGACGTCGTCTTCGTCGAGCTCCCCGAGGCGGGAGCCCGCGTCGAGGGCGGCAGCGTCGTCGGCGAGATCGAGTCGACCAAGTCGGTGGGCGAGCTGTTCGCCCCCGTCGACGGCGAGGTCCTCGAGGCCAACACGGCCGTCGTCGACAGCCCCGAGCTCGTCAACTCCGACCCGTTCGGCGAGGGGTGGCTGATCCGGGTCCGCTTCGACGCCCTGCCCGACGGCCTCCTCGACTCCGCCGCCTACACCGAGCTGGTCGGCGAGTAGATGGCAGCCACCAGGACCCCCGGCGCCTTCGAGTCCCGCCACATCGGGACCGACGCCGACGCGCAGCGCACCATGCTCGCGGCTCTCGGGTACGACTCCGTGGAGGAGCTCGTCACCGCCGCCGTCCCCGAGTCGATCCACGTCCGCGACCTCCCGCAGGTGCTGCCCGCTCCGGCCACCGAGACGGAGGCGCTCGCCGAGCTGCGCGCCCTCGCCGCGAGGAACACGGTGCGTCGGCCGATGATCGGCCTCGGCTACTACGGCACGCACACCCCCGCCGTGATCAAGCGCAACGTGCTCGAGAACCCCAGCTGGTACACGGCCTACACGCCGTACCAGCCCGAGATCTCGCAGGGGCGCCTGGAGGCGCTGATCAACTTCCAGACGATGGTCTCCGACCTCACCGGCCTCGACACGGCCGGCGCGTCGATGCTCGACGAGGGTACGGCCGTCGTCGAGGCGATGCTGCTCGCGCGCCGCGCCTCGAAGGCGCGCACCGACGTCTTCGTCGTCGACTCCGACGCTCTCCCGCAGACCCTCGCGCTGCTGCGCGGCCGCGCGGAGGCCGTCGGCATCCGCATCGTCGAGCTCCCGCTCTCGCGCACCGCCGCGGAGGAGGTGCCGGAGTGCTTCGGCGCCCTCGTGCAGTACCCCGGCGCGTCCGGGCACCTCTGGGACCCGTCGGCGGTGCTCGCCGCGGTGAAGGCCCACGGAGGCCTGGCGGTCGTCGCCGCCGACCTGCTCGCGCTGACCCTGGTGCGCTCGCCGGGCGAGCTCGGCGCGGACGTCGCCGTCGGCACCACGCAGCGCTTCGGCGTCCCGCTGGGCTTCGGAGGACCGCACGCCGGCTACCTCGCCGTCCGCAAGGGACTCGAGCGCCAGCTGCCCGGCCGCCTCGTCGGCGTCAGCCAGGATGCGGACGGCCACCCCGCCTACCGCCTGTCCCTCCAGGCCCGCGAGCAGCACATCCGCCGCGAGAAGGCCACCTCCAACATCTGCACCGCGCAGGTCCTCCTGGCGGTCATGGCCGCGATGTACGCGGTCTACCACGGGCCGGACGGGCTCGCCGCGATCGCCGAGCGCGTGCACGGCCGGGCCGCGCTCCTCGCGCGCCTCCTCCTCGACCGGGGCCACTCCCTCCGGCACGCCGACTTCTTCGACACCGTCTCGGTCGTCGTGCCCGGCGGTGCGGAGGCGGCGGTCGCCCGCGCCCGCGAGGCCGGCTTCGACGTGCGCCTGGTCGACGCCGACACGGTCTCGGTGTCGATCGACGAGACGGTCACCGACCTCGAGGTGATCGCCGTCGCGACCGCCGTCGGGCAGCTGGACTCGTCGTTCGGCTTCCTCGGCGGCTCCGCGCGGAGCATCCCCGCGGAGCTCGACCGCCGCACGCCCTTCCTCGTGCACCCGGTCTTCAGCAGCCACCACAGCGAGACTTCGATGATGCGCTACCTCAAGCGCCTCGCCGACTCGGACTACGCGCTGGACCGCGGCATGATCCCGCTCGGCTCCTGCACCATGAAGCTCAACGCCGCCACCGAGATGGAGGCGGTCAGCTGGCCCGAGTTCGCGGACCTGCACCCGTTCGCCCCCGAGGCGGACGTGCAGGGCTCCCTGGCGCTGATCGACCAGCTGGAGGGGTGGCTCGCCCACCTCACCGGCTACGACTCCGTGTCGCTCCAGCCCAACGCCGGCTCGCAGGGCGAGCTCGCGGGCCTGCTGGCGATCCGCGGCTGGCACCGGTCGAACGGCGACGAGGACCGCACGGTCTGCCTGATCCCCTCGAGCGCCCACGGCACCAACGCCGCGAGCGCGGTCCTCGCCGGCATGCGCGTCGTCGTCGTGGCCTGCGACGAGCTCGGCAACGTCGACCTGGACGACCTCCGGGCGAAGATCGCCGAGCACGCGGGCTCCCTCGCCGCGCTGATGATCACCTACCCGTCGACCCACGGCGTCTACGAGCACGAGGTCGCCGAGATCTGCCGCCTCGTCCACGAGGCCGGCGGACAGGTGTACGTGGACGGCGCGAACCTCAACGCGCTCCTCGGCTTCGCCCGCTTCGGAGACTTCGGCGGCGACGTCTCGCACCTCAACCTGCACAAGACGTTCTGCATCCCGCACGGCGGAGGCGGTCCCGGCGTCGGTCCCGTCGCCGCGAAGGCGCACCTCGCGCCGTTCCTGCCCGGTCACCCGCTCGCGCAGCGGCTCGAGCACGGCGCGGGCACGCAGGGCGAGCGGATCGTCCACGGCGGCGCACCGGTGTCGGCAGCGCCCTACGGCAGCCCCGGCATCCTGCCGATCTCGTGGGCGTACGCCCGGATGATGGGCGAGGAGGGCCTGCGGGCCGCGACCGGGGCGGCCGTCCTCTCGGCCAACTACGTCGCCGCGCGCCTCCGCGAGCACTACCCGGTGCTCTACACGGGGGACAACGGGCTCGTCGCCCACGAGTGCATCCTCGACATCCGTCCGCTGACGGCGGCGACCGGAGTGACCGTGGACGACGTCGCCAAGCGCCTCGTCGACTACGGCTTCCACGCCCCGACCATGAGCTTCCCCGTCGCCGGGACCCTGATGGTCGAGCCGACGGAGAGCGAGGACCTCGCCGAGATCGACCGCTTCATCGACGCGATGATCGGGATCCGGGCGGAGGCCGACCGCGTCGGCGCGGGGGAGTGGCCGGTGGACGACAACCCGCTGCGCGGCGCCCCGCACACCGCCGAGTGCCTGACGGCCGAGGAGTGGACGCACCCCTACAGCCGCGAGCAGGCCGTCTACCCGGTCCGCTCGCTGGTGCGCGGCAAGTACTGGCCGCCGGTCCGCCGGATCGACCAGGCCTACGGCGACCGCAACCTCGTCTGCGCCTGCCCGCCCATCGAGGCCTTCGCCTGATCCGCCCGCACGCGCTCGTCCGCAACCGAGGGTGAGAGAGCAGGAACGGAGCCTCGAGCCCGTCCTGTCATCTCCCACCCTCGGCTGCGGACACCGTCGGTCCCGCACAGGCGCGGAGTGGGGCGCAGTTCTCCCGATCCGGGGGGAACGGCGCACGGCGACTCCGATGCACGAGGGAGCCCGACCGTGTGGAACGCGTGGTGGAGGTGCCGGCAGGGCTCGACGGAGTCGCGACGAGCGAGCAGCTCCACCGTGCGGGCGTCACGCCGCGGCAGTGGAGAGCCGCGGCGCGGTCCTGCGGCTCCTCGGATGCGATCGGTCCGACGTCACGTCCGCGGAGCCGGCGGCGCGAACAGCTCGGGCCAGAGGGCGACGGCCAGCGGGTACCCGACGAACGAGACGATGTCGATGATCGAGTGGGCGATCACCAGGGGCAGGGTGCGGCCGAAGCGCTGGTAGAACAGTCCGAACACCAGGCCCATGACCACGTTCCCGATGAAGGGCCCGATGCCCTGGTACAGGTGGTAGCTGCCCCGGAGCAGCGCACTGGTCACCAGGATCCGCCACCGCCCCCAGCCCAGATCGCCCAGGCGGGCGAAGAGGTACCCGATCACGACGACCTCCTCCTGCACTCCCGCCCGGATCGCGGAGAGCACGAGCACCGGCACCGTCCACCAGTACGCGTCCAGCGGCGAGGCCACCACCGCCACGGTGATGCCCAGCGCGCGTCCGACGGCGTACAGCGCGATGCCCGGCGCACCGATCGCCACCGCGAGGACGGTCCCGGTCCCCAGGTCCGCGAACGGCCGGCGCAGGTCGAGCCCCAGGCGCCCGAGCGGACGGCCCGAGCTCTGCCAGAGCAGGAACGCGCAGAGGGCCACCGGCACCAGGTCGAAGAAGAGCGCGAGCAGCTGGTAGACGAGGTCGAAGCCCGGGCGGTCGCTGAGGGCGCCGTTGATCGTCGCGGTCTGGTCGGCCAGTGCGGTCGAGCGGGTGAGCCGGTTGGCGATGGAGACCACCGAGTAGACCGCGGAGGCGCCCAGCGAGAGCCCGAGGACCAGCAGGATCTCGACGCGGATCCGGCGCCGTCCGGGCGCGGATCCTGACAGGTCGATGGACACTCCGTGCGTCTCCTCTGAAGTCGATGTGTTGCGCGACGGCCGCCCGGCACGCACGTTTCGTGCAGAACAGCGCAAGGATTCCACCTCCCGGTTACCGCTGTGTAACGGTTGCCACATGCTTTTGTGCAGATAGCGGGCGAATACATAGTCTCGTTGAAGGCATCCGCGCGACGGCCACCAGTCTCGTGCGCCGCCGCCGTCGCCACGCGCACGGCACTCCACGCGTCAGGGAAACCACTTCTCGCGCGCCCCCACATCACTGGAGGAATAGTGAACATCAGACGTTACGGATTCGGGGCTCTGGCGCTCGTCGCCGCGAGCACGCTGGTCCTGGCCGGCTGCAGCAGCTCGAACGACTCGGGCGGAGGTGCATCGGGAGGCGACGCCGCCGCGATCATCTCCACGAACGGCTCCGAGCCGCAGAACCCGCTGATCCCGACGAACACCAACGAGGTGGGCGGCGGCAAGATCCTCGACGAGATCTTCGCGGGCCTGGTCTACTACGACGCCAAGGGCGCCCCCGAGAACGACGTCGCCGAGTCCATCGAGTCGGACGACGCGCAGAACTACACGATCAAAATCAAGTCGGGCCTGACCTTCACGAACGGCGACCCGGTCACCTCCAGCTCGTTCATCGACGCCTGGAACTACGGCGCCAAGCTGTCGAACAACCAGCTCAGCGCGTCGTTCTTCTCGAACTTCGAGGGCTTCAGCGACACCGAGGACAGCGAGCTCACCGGCCTCAAGGCCGTGGACGACACCACCTTCACCGTCGCGC
>NZ_PSUC01000047.1:0-24100 GCF_002931635.1 Rathayibacter sp. AY2B7
GCGTTCGCGCACGCCGTCGCACCGGCGTGGTTCCATCCGCTCGCCGAGATGCGCGCCCTCGCCGAGCGGGCCGGCCTCGAGGTGACCCACTCGCTCCGCCGCAGCGCCCCCGGCGTCCGCGACCACGGCGAGCTGATCGCCGTCCGCCCGCGCTGACGCCGAGCTGATCGCCGTCCTCTGATCCGGACGCCGCCGACGCCGCGCTGGTTCCGCGCTGACGGCACCCGCTCCCGCTGGTCACCGGCGGACGACGTCCCGGCCCGTCGCATCACGTCGTGCCACCACACCGCCCCGCCGAGACGCCGCCGTCCCAGCGGTGCTTCGGCGGTCTCGGCGGTGTCCCGGCGGACGAGGGCCGCCGCGCCTAGAGGCGGTCGGCGCGCCACTCCGTGGGGATCTCCTCGCCGCGGCGGAACGCCTCCTCCTCGCGCTCGCGCAGCTCGACGCGGCGGATCTTGCCCGAGATCGTCTTGGGCAGGGGGTGGAACTCGAGGCGCCGCACCCGCTCGAAGGAGGAGAGCAGCTCCCGGGTGTGGGCGAAGATCGCGCTCGCCGTCTCGGCGGTCGGCTCCCAGCCCTCGGCGAGGGTGACGTACGCCTTCACCACGCTGTGGCGCACCTCGTCCGGAGCCGGCACCACCGCGGACTCGGCGACGGCGGGGTGCTGCAGCAGCACGCTCTCGACCTCGAACGGCGAGATCTTGAAGTCGGAGGACTTGAAGATGTCGTCGGTGCGGCCGACGAAGGTGATCGTGCCGTCGACCGCGCGGACCGCCACGTCGCCGGTGTGGAAGTAGCCGTCGGCGCGGGCACGCTCGGTGCGGTCCTCGTCGCCGAGGTAGCCGGACATCAGGTTGACGGGCTCGACGGAGAGGTCGAGGCAGATCTCGCCGGTGGAGGCGGGCTCGCCGGTCAGCGGATCGACGAGGGCGATGGCGACGCCGGGCAGCGCGCGACCCATCGCTCCGGGGACCACGGGGGCGCCGGGCGGGTTCGCGATGATCGCGGTGGTCTCGGTCTGGCCGTAGCCGTCGCGGATCGTGAGTCCCCACTCCCGCTCGACGGTCGCGATGACCTCGGGGTTGAGCGGCTCGCCCGCCGAGAGGATCTCGGTCAGCGCGCGCGGCTTCGCTCCCAGCGCCGACTGGATCAGCATCCGCCACACGGTCGGCGGCGCGCAGAACGTGGTGACCTCGGCCCGGTCGAGCTGCTCGTGCAGTGCGGTGGGGGAGAAGCGGCTGTAGTTGTAGACGAACACGGTCGCCTCGGCGTTCCACGGCGCGAAGAAGCAGCTCCACGCGTGCTTGCCCCAGCCCGGCGAGCTGATCGCCATGTGCACGTCGCCCGGCTGCACGCCGAGCCAGTACATCGTGCTGAGGTGCCCCACGGGGTACGACTCGTGGGTATGCACGACCATCTTGGGCTTCGAGGTGGTGCCGGAGGTGAAGTAGATCAGGCACGGATCGGAGCTCTGGACGACCACGGTCGGGCTGATGCCGAAGGGCTCGAGCGAGTCGGCGTAGTCGAGCCAGCCCTCGACGGCGCCGCCGACCGCGATGCGGCCGAAGTCGCCCTCCATCTCGTCGAACTTGGCTGTCTCGGAGGCGTCCGCGATGACGTGCGCGACCTCGCCGCGCTCGAGGCGGTCGGCCAGGTCAGCGGGTGAGAGCAGGGTCGTCGTGGGGAGGATGACCGCGCCGAGCTTCATGATCGCGAGCATCGACTCCCACAGCTCGAGGCGGTTGCCGAGCATGAGCATCACGTGATCGCCCTGCTCGACGCCGACCGAGTGGAGCCAGGCGGCGACCTCGTCGGAGCGCCAGCGCATCCGGTCGAAGGAGTACGTCTCCTCGGAGCCGTCCTCCTCCACGATCCAGAGGGCGGGGCGCTCGTTGCCGATGGCGATCGCGTCGAACCAGTCCACCGCCCAGTTGAAGCGGGGCCCGACGTCCGGCCACTGGAAGGCCTCGTTCGCGGCGACCGCATCGGTGCGGTGCTGCAGGAGGGTGTCGCGGGCGGCGCGAAAGCTCCCGGTGGGGTTCATGCATGTCTCCGTAGCGGTCGAGGTCCGGCCGCTGGCGGGACCGACCCCATTCTGCTCCCGCAGCGGTGCCGGGTGCTGCGCGACGGAGGCCCGGTGGGGACGCGCGTCGGAGGGAGCACCTGTGGAGGAGCGGCCGAGTCCGTCCCACGAATGACGCGGCGTCAGCGGGAGACCGGAGGGCTCGCCCGCCGCAGCAGGCGCTCCCCCCGCTCCCTCCGCGGGACCTCAGTACTTGATGGACTGACCGCCATCGATCGGGAGGACGGTCGCGTTCACGTAGGAGGCGTCGTCCGAGAGGAGGAAGGCGACGACCGAGGCGATCTCGTCGGCCTCGCCGTAGCGCTTGGTCGGGTTGACCTGGATGAACTCCTCGGCCGCCTTGCGCGGGTTCTGCGGGTCGAGCTGCTTCATCGAGTTCTCGACCATCGGGGTCCAGATGGCCCCGGGCGCGATCGCGTTGATGCGGATGCCGAACTCGCCGTACTCGATCGCGGAGTTGCGGGTCAGGCCGACGACGCCGTGCTTGGCGGCCGCGTAGCCGGACTGGTTGCCGATCGCGGTGATGCCGCCGACGCTCGCGGTGTTGACGACCATGCCCGAGCCCTGCTCGCGCATCACCTTCAGCACCTTCTCGAGGCCGAGGAACACGCCCCGGAGGTTGATCGCGACGACCTTGTCGAACTCGTCGGCCGTGAAGTCCTCGGTGAGGTTCTGGCGGCCCTCGATGCCGGCGTTGTTGAAGAAGCCGTCGATGCGGCCGAACGCCTCGAGGGTGCGCGCGACGTAGGCGTCGACGTCCGCCTCCTTCGACACGTCGGCGAGGACGGTGATCGACTCGGTGCCCTCGGGCAGGACGTCGACCGTGGCGGCGAGGCCCTGCTCCGAGATGTCGACGAGGGCGAGCTTCGCGCCCTCCTGGGCGAGGCGGACGGCGGCGGCGCGGCCCAGGCCGGATCCACCTCCGGTGATGAGGACGACGCGGTCGGTGAAGCGGGTGCTGGTGGTGGTCATGACGACTCCTGCTCGAAGAGGGATGGGCTCGGAGGCCGTGCGGTCGGCGAGTCCGTATCCATGCGTCTGCATGCAATTGACTCCACGATACGCCACAGGTGTCGGTTGAGTCTGAGTGCGCGGTCAGGGATGGAGTGATCCGGGCTGCGGGCGCCCGCAGTCGAGCCCGGTGGACCCTCGCGAGCGGGGCCGTAGGATCCGACGCGAGCACTCGGGTTCTGGGCGGAGCCGCCGCCCCAGCCCCCCCCGATTCCGATCCGCCTGGCCGCCGCTTCCGGGCGACCGAGCCGCCCCGGCCGAGCAGGCGGATAGCCGAGCCGCCGCCGATCCGCCGCACGCCCGCCTACAGGTGCGGCTGCCCCGTCGAGGCGCTCGTTCCGCCGTCCACGGCCAGGATCGCGCCGGTGATGTACGCCGCGTCCGCGCTGGCGAGGAACAGCACCGGCGGGGCGATGTCGTCCGGCTGCCCGGGGCGCCCGAGGGCGATGCGGTCGATGAAGGGCGCGAGCTCCTCGGGGGTCGAGGCCATCGACTCGGTCAGCGGCGTCTGCGTGAAGGCGGGAGCGACGGCGTTGACCCGCACCCCGTGCGCGCCGAAGTCGAGGGCCAGCGACTGCACGAACGTCGTGATCGCGCCCTTGGTCGCGTTGTAGGCGGCCTGGCCCCAGTCGCCGCGGATGCCCGACACGGAGGAGACGACGACGATGTTGCCGCGGTTCGCCTCGAGGTGGGGGAGCGCCGCCCTCACCGCGTAGAAGAGGGCGTCGACGTTCGTGGCGAAGAGCGAGCGCCAGGCGTCGTCCTCCACCTCCTCGATCGGGCCGCCGAGGTGGCCGGCCGCGTTGTTCACGAGGACGTCGATCCCGCCGAACCTCGCGACGGTGCCCTCGACGAGCGCGTCGACCTCGGCTCGGACCGAGACGTCGGTGGGGACGACCAGGACGCGCTCGGCCGGGAAGCCGGCGACGGTCTCCTCGAGCGTGGCGGGGGTGCGCCCGGCGACCGCGACGCTCGCGCCCTGCTCGAGGAAGGCGCGTGCGATGGAGCGGCCGATGCCGGAGCCGGCTCCGGTGACCAGGACGGTGCGTCCGGCGAAGGGGTAGGTGTTCGAGGCGATCATGGCGGTGCCTTCCGGGTGCAGAGGGGCGGGTCGGCGGGGTGCGCCGGGTACGGCGGGCGTCGGATCCGCCTGGTGCCGATCATCCGCGGCACCCGAGCGGATCGACGGGCCGCCGCGCCGGTACGGAGGAGCTCCCCATCGATCCGCAGCACGGCCCCCGACCCTGGCAACCGCCGCAGAGTGCGATCCGCGGCCGCGCGGGCTCGGGTAGACCGGAGGGACGCCAGTGGACAGGGGGAACCACCATGGACACCACGAGAACGACCGCTCCGCGCCGGGCGACGGGGCTCCGGGCGGGACGGCGCGCGACCGCGCTGGGCGCCTCGGCACTGCTCGCGGCGCTCGCTCTGAGCGGCTGCACGAGCGGCGCCGACCAGGCGGAGGAGGCGAGACCCGCCGCTCCCGGCACCGCTGCTCCGACGGCCGCTCCGACCGCGACGCCCACCGACGCTCCGCTCGGGCCCGTGACGCTGCCCGAGGGAGCGACCGCCGCCGTTCGGTGGACCGATCAGATCGGCCCCGTCGATCCGCAGACCGTGAACCTCAGCGGCGATCCGCTGCACATCACCGTCTCGGTCGCCTGCGACACCGCGGACGCCGAGGTGACGATCGAGGTCGTCGGCCTGATGACGAGCGGATCGTCGTGCGTCTACAGCCCGAGCACGACCCGCACCGGCACCGGAGGCGGCAACACGGGCACCATGCAGATCGCCGTCGAGCAGGACGCCGAGATCAGGGTGACGACGGTGCCGGACGACGCGCACTGGTCGGCGGCCGTCTCGACCGGGGCGCGGGCCGTCCCCGGGCCCTGACGCCGGCCTGCGCGCTCACGAGAACGCAGACGTCGCGGTGGTCGAGAGCGACCACCGCGACGTCCGGGCTCTCGAGTCGCCCGGGCGTCAGCCGATCGGGACGCCGAGCTCGGCCATGAACGGCACGGCGTCGACCGCCTCGCCGTCGACCCGCGTCTCGAAGTGCAGGTGGCAGCCGGTGGAGGCGCCGGTCGAGCCGCGCAGCGCGATGACCTGGCCGACGGTGACGGTCTCGCCGACCGACACCATCAGCTCGCTGTTGTGGGCGTAGCCGGTCTCGATGCCGCCGCCGTTGTCGAGCAGGATCCAGTTGCCGTAGCTGCCCTGGTACGACGCCTCCTCGACGGTGCCGCTGGAGGCCGCGAGGACGGGCGTGCCGCAGGCGCCGGCGAGATCGGTGCCCTTGTGGAACAGGTTCACGCCGGCGACCGGCGCGTCGGGGCGGGGGCCGTAGCTGCTGCTGATGTGACCGGAGATCGGGACGATCCACGCTCCGGACGCTCCGGCGGCGGCCGCGGTCGACTCGCCGGAGGTGGCCGTGATCGCGTCGAGGGACGCGGTGGGGACGAGGACCTCGGGCTTGGCCTCGGCGGCGAAGGCGTCGCGGGTGACGCTCTGCTGCACGACTCCGGCCGCCACGAAGCTCTGCGGGCGGGCCGCGGCGACGGCGGTGGCCGTGTCGCGGGTCAGCTCGGAGTCGGCGGTGCCGCCCACGGCGAACGCGGGCATCGTCGAGGTGATCGCGATGCCGGCCACGAGGGTCATCGCGGCGACGGCGGAGACGCGGGGTCGCGACGGGCCGCGGGAGGGGCGGCGGCTGCGGGACTCCTGCTCACGGAGCGAGCGACGGGTCGGGAGGGCGGACGGACTGCCGGTCTCGGCTCCTGCGGGGGTGGGAGTCGAGGCGCGTGACGAACGGTGCATGCAGAGGAGGTTCCAGGTCTGCCGACGCTCGAGGGGGGAGGCGAGCGCCGGGTGGGGCAGTGGGGCTGATCGCACGGCTGAGCCGATGCGACCCTCCAAACTACCCGCGTTCCGCCGGATCCGACCTGAGAGAAACCTCCGGAGTCAAGCGGTTGAGCGCATCGATCGGCTCTCGATCCGGAGTGGCGGGGGTGCGCCGGGTCGCCGGTGGGCGTGCTCAGCGGTCGGCGGTGAAGACGAGCAGGGCGATCACACCGGCGACCGTCGCCGCGACTCCGGAGCCCAGGCGCCACCACATCCACTTGTCGCGCCTGGGCCCGCGCACGGGACGCCGGAGGCCGGCGCGGCCCTGGTAGCCGCCGGGATCGTGCTGGAAGACCATGCCCCCAGCCTGCCGAACCCGCGCCCGTCGAGGGGTCGACTCGCCCGCGACTCCCAGCCGCGAACGGCACCGCAGGGCTGAGGCGAGAGCCGAGGAGAAGGGGGAGAGGCGGCGGCTAAGGGGGAGAGGAGCAGGGACGGCACGGCCGCACGACGGCCGCCGCCCGCGCGCCTAGCGCGGCTCGGGCGCGCTCGCCAGCGGGTTCGCGGGGCGGGTGCCGCTCGGTAGCGTGGGGGAGTCGGCCGGAGCGGTCGACGAGCGGAGGAGCGGACATGGCCGGGACCGGCAAGGACAAGGACGCACGCGACAAGGCGGCGCAGAAGCGCGCGAAGAAGGCGCTGAAGAAGGCCGAGAAGTCGGTGCGCGCGGCGCACGAGGCGGTCCGCGACTCCAGCAAGAAGCTGCGCAAGAAGGCCCGCAAGCTGGCCGAGCAGACCGAGAAGCTCAAGCGCACCCAGGAGAAGGCGGCGACTAAGGCGGCCGCGGCCGAGAACCACCCGACCACGCCGAAGCACGCCGCCGAGCCGGCGGTCGGCGCCCTCGACCTCACCCCGCCGCTGCCCGGCTCGCAGGAGCCCGCCGAGGATCAGAAGTCCGCCGAGGACGCCGGCGCCGCGGCCGAGCCCGCCGCCCAGCAGGAGCCGGCCCCCGACTCCGACCCCGCGCACACCCCGGACCTCACCCCGCCGCTGCCGCGCTCGGGCTCCTGAGCGAGCCCGTCTGAGCGCCGCACGCCGGTGCGGGCTCGGGTGGATCGCACCCTCAGAAGCGCCGCCCGCCTGAGAATCTGCACAGACTACTCGGGCGGGCGTGCCCCGCGAGGTGAACAGCAGGTGAAGCCTCGCGACCACGCCGGAACGCCTCCCCCTGCGGGAGCATCATGTCTGCGTGGATCCCTTCATCCTGCTCGCGCTCGTCGTCGTCACGGCCCTCGCCTTCGACTTCACCAACGGCTTCCATGACACGGCGAACGCGATGGCCACGTCCATCGCCACCGGTGCCCTGAAGCCCCGCACCGCCGTCGCCCTCTCGGCGTCGCTGAACCTGGTCGGTGCGTTCCTCAGCATCGAGGTGGCGCTGACCGTCACCAACGCGGTCGTGAAGATCCAGGACTCCTCGGGCGCACCCGATCCGGCGCTGCTCGAGGACGGCGGATCCGCTCTGCTGCTGATCGTGCTGGCCGGCCTCATCGGCGGCATCGTCTGGAACCTGCTGACCTGGCTGCTCGGCCTGCCCTCGAGCTCGTCGCACGCCCTCTTCGGCGGCCTGATCGGCTCCGCTCTCGCGGGCCTCGGCCTCAACGGCGTGAACTGGGCCGGCGACGGCACGAAGCTCGACGGCGTCGTCGGCAAGGTGATCCTCCCGGCGCTGATGTCGCCCGTGCTCGCCGGAGCGGTCGCGGCGATCGGCACCTGGCTCGTGTTCCGGGTGATCGGCAACCTGGCCGAGAAGAGCCTCCACCGCGGCTTCCGCTTCGGGCAGATCGGCAGCGCCTCCCTCGTCTCGCTCGCACACGGCACCAACGACGCGCAGAAGACCATGGGAGTGATCACGCTGGCGCTGATCGCGGCCGGCGGCTGGAGCGACACCGAGTCGGTCCCCTTCTGGGTCAAGCTCAGCTGCGCGCTGGCCATCTCGCTCGGCACCTACATCGGCGGCTGGCGGATCATCCGCACCGTCGGCAAGGGCCTCGTCGAGATCGACACCCCGCAGGGCATGGCCGCCGAGAGCGCCTCCGCCGCGGTCATCCTCGCCTCCAGCCACCTCGGCTTCGCCCTCTCGACCACCCACGTCGCGACCGGGTCGATCCTCGGCTCCGGAGTCGGCCGCCCCGGCGCGCAGGTGCGCTGGCGAGTGGCGCTGCGCATGGTGATCGCCTGGGTCATCACGCTCCCGGCCGCCGCTCTCGTCGGCGCCGTGATGTGGTGGATCGGCCACCTCGTCGGAGGCGCGGCCGGCGGCCTCCTGATGGCCGCGATCCTCGTCGCCGTCGCCTCCCTCATCTACATCCGCTCGCGCCGCGACAGCATCGGCGCGCACAACGTCAACGACGAGTGGCAGGACGCGGCGGCACGCCCCGCGCCCGAGACCGCCGGCGTCTGAGCGAAAGGATCCGCACCGTGCTCTCCCTCTTCCTCTCCGCCGCCGGCCAGGTGGCCCTCGTCGCCGTGCTCCTCGGAGCAGGCCTGCCCGTGCTGTTCGCCGTCGGCGTCCGCTCCTTCGCCGTCGCCGCCGGTGCTCCCGCCTCGGGCGGGTCCGACGCCCCCGCGGTCCGGAGCGGTCTGCCCGCCCCGGTGCTGCGCGGGATCGGCGTGCTCTGCTTCGCCCTCGTCGTCGGCTCCGTGGTGATCGGCCTGAGCGTCATCATCGCGACGGGTCTCGGCCAGTCGGTGAGCTTCGAGCACGTCATCCCGACCTTCGTGCCCAAGGGCTGAGCATGGCCTCGACCGATCCGGTCGCGGCGCGGGAGGGGATCGTCGCCCGCGTGGTCGGCTGGCTGCGCGCGGGCTACCCGTCCGGCGTGCCGGAGCAGGACTACCTGCCGCTGCTGGGCCTGCTGCGCCGCAGCCTCACGACGGACGAGGTCGAGCAGGTCGTCGCGCGGCTCCTGTCGGAGTCGGAGCGGGCCGAGACGGTCGTCTCGCGAGCCGTCGTGCGCGAGCGGATCGAGCAGCTGCTGCTCGGACCGGCGCTGCCCGAGGACGTCGCCCGCGTCTCCTCGCGGCTCGCGAGCGCGGGCTGGCCGCTGGCGGGCCCGGAGTCGCTGGCCGAGCCGGACACTCGCGAGGGCCTGGTCGCGCGCATCGTCCGCTGGCTGCGCGCCGGCTATCCGGCCGGGCTGCCCGAGCAGGACTTCGTGCCGCTGCTGGCGCTCCTCCGCCGCCGTCTGAGCGACGAGGAGGTGGCCGAGGTGGCCGTCGGTCTCGCCGCCGACGCGCCCGCCTCCCGCGCGGACGTCGGCACAGCGATCGCCGGAGTGACCTCGGAGCTGCCCTCGGAGGAGGACATCGAGCGCGTGCGCCGGTCGCTGGCCGCGCTGGGCTGGCCGGAGGAGTTCGCGAGCTGAGGTGCGCGGGGCGTCCGGAACGGCCGGGACGCCCCGCGCAGGTGTCACGCCTGGATGAAGGCCAGCAGGTCTGGGTTGATGACGTCGGCGTGGACGGTCAGCATGCCGTGCGGGTAGCCCTCGTAGATCTTCAGCGTCGAGTTCTGCAGCAGCTCGTGCTGCTTGAGCGCGGCGTCCTTGTAGGGGACGACCTGGTCGTCGTCGCCCTGGGCGACCAGGACGGGGACGGTGATCGCCCTCAGGTCCTCGGTCTGGTCCGTCTCCGAGAAGGCCTTGATGCCCTCGTAGTGCGCGAGCGCGGATCCGGTCATGCCCTGACGCCACCAGTTGTCGACCACCGGCTGCGAGAGCTCGACGCCCTCGCGGTTGAAGCCGTAGAACGGACCCGCCGCGACGGCCTGGAAGAACTCGGCGCGATTCGCCGCGAGCGCGTCGCGGAAGCCGTCGAACACCGAGATCGGCGTGCCCTCGGGGTTCGCCTCCGTCTGCACCATGAGCGGCGGCACGGACGAGACGAGGACGGCCTTGGCGACGCGGCCCTGGGGCTCGCCGTACTTCGCGACGTAGCGCGCGACCTGGCCGCCTCCGGTGGAGTGGCCGATGTGGATCGCGTTGTGCAGGTCGAGGTGCTCGACGACGGCGTTCACGTCGCTGGCGTAGTGGTCCATGTCGTGCCCGGTGCCGACCTGGGTCGAGCGTCCGTGCCCGCGGCGGTCGGTCGCGATGACGCGGTAGCCGTGGGCGTGGAAGAAGAGCATCTGCGCGTCCCAGTCATCGGACGACAGCGGCCAGCCGTGGTGGAACACGATCGGCTGCGCGTCGGTGCTGCCCCAGTCCTTGTAGTAGATCTCCACGTCGTCGTCCGTGGTCACAAACGGCATCTCCGAACCTCCGTGCTCGCATCGATCCCGAGCCCGGCCCGGGGTCGAATCCAAGGTGGTGCCTCCCCGGATGAAGGTGGGGAGCGCCTCCACGATAGGGGCGTGGGAGCGCTCCCTGAAGGGGACGGGGAGATGTTCCGACTTTCGTCCCGACCTGTTCCAGCAGCGGTGCCGAGGGGGCGGAGAGCGTCCGCCGAGTCGGGTCGGACGACTCGTGACCGCCACCGCGGACGCTGACAGGATCGCGGCGGACGCGCCCTCGCGCGGCGCGCGGATCGGAGGTCGCGATGCCCACGACGACGCCCTTGTCGACGGACCCCGGGCCGGCGGTTCTCCGGTGAGCGTCGAGGACCGCGTCCCGATCGAGCCGCAGGCGGTCCTCGCTCCGCTCAGCCGGTCCGCCGTCTTCCTCTCGCTCGACCTCGTCGGCGGCCAGGACGCCGCGGACCGCGTGCGCGACGTCGTCGCCGACGTGGGCGGGATCCTCCGCGCGGTCGGCTTCCGCGACCTCGGCCTCCGCCTCTCGTGCCTGGTCGGGATCGGGAGCGGAGCCTGGGACCGCTTCGGCGGGACTGCCAGGATCCGGCTCGAGGCGTCCTCGATCGTCACCGGGCGGTCGAGAGCCTGGGCGAGCTCGTCGGCGAGGTCCTGCAGAGTCATCGGCGGGGATCCGTGTGGGGGGCCATGCCGTGATCCTCGCGGAGGGAGCCCTCCCGAAGCGTGGCCCTTCCAGGCCCACCTTGCGCGTCGGAGCTCTCCGGCGGATCGGCTTGCTCCCGTCGATCCCCTGTCGTCGCAGGGTCGATCGTCCGCTTGACAGTGCGATGCAGGACGAGGTTTTCGACCGGCGCAGCGAGCGGGTCGCCTTCGGCGGGAGCGCGGCGTCCGCGGAGGAGAGCGGACGAGCGCCGGCCTCCGGACCCCGCCCTCACCGCTCCGATCGGCGTCACTGTCGAGCGCGACCTGTGGTCGTGCGTCGAGGTGGCCGGCGTGCGCTGCCTCCGGATGCCGTGCGTACCGCTGAGAAGCCGCATATCTCGGCGGATCGGGCCGGTGCCGCCGCGCCACCGGTGCGAGCATGACCGTAGGAGGCCTGGATGCGTGAATCAGTGATCGTCGTCGAGGACGACGTCGAGATGGGCGAGCTCATCAGGCGCGGTCTCACCGGCGACGGCTACGACGTCGCCCTGTTCTCGAACGGGGTCGACGCGCTGAATGCGGCGCGAGAGGCTGACTACGCCGCCGCCGTCCTCGACGTGATGCTCCCCGGCATGAGCGGCTTCGAGATCTGCCGGCACCTGCGCGCGACCGGCGCCACGCTCCCGGTGATCATGCTGACGGCCCGCGACGCGCTGCAGGACCGCGTCTTCGGGCTCGATGCAGGCGCCGATGACTACCTCGCGAAGCCGTTCCACTTCGAGGAGCTGTCCGCTCGCCTCCGGGCGATGATCCGCAGGGAGCACCTCACGAACCGGGTACCGGTCGTGCTCGGGAACCTGCGCGTGGATCCGTACGCGCACGCCGCGTTCGTCGACGACTCCATGCTGCCGCTGAGCCCGAAGGAGTTCGGGGTGCTGCGCGCGCTCGCGGTGCGTGCGGGGGAGTTCATGCCGCGGGAGGAGATCCTGCTGGAGGTGTGGGGGTCGGCGGAGTTCGTCGACCACAACATCGCGGAGCAGTACATCAGCTACCTCCGCCGCAAGCTCAGCGCCGGCGGCGCGTCGGTCGAGATCGTCACCCGGCGGGGCGCGGGCTACCGCCTCGGGGTGAAGCCGTGAGGTGGCGGTCGCTGTCGATCCGGGTGCGGATCACGGTCTCGAGCCTGCTGGTCGCGATGCTGTTCTTCGGGATCGTCGCGATCATCGTCCGTGAGCAGCTCGATCACATCCTCGACGAGTCCACCATCGAGCTCGTCCGCTCCGGAGCCTCGCAGGCGCTGATCGAGGAGAGCCGCGACACCGCTGAGGCGGTCGTGGGCGGGGTGAGCACGACACTGCTGATCGCCCTGGCGATCCTGTTCGTCGCGTTCGCCGCCACGTCCTGGGCCCTGGTCGGCCTCGCGCTGCGCCCCGTGGGGCGGATGCGCGCCATCGCCGACCGGCTGCGCCACGGCCGCTCCACGGAGCTGCTCCCCGTCGGGCCGGCCCGTGACGAGCTCTCCGACCTCGCCGCGACGCTCAACGCGCTGATCGAGGACCTGCGGGAGTCGGCGGACCGGGAGCGGCGGCTCGTCGCCGACGCGAGCCACGAGCTGCGCACCCCGCTCGCCGCACTGCGCACCCGCCTCGAGCTCGCCGAGCGGGTCCGCGACGACCCGGCAGCGCTGTACGCCGACGTCGTCGACGCGCGCCGCTCGGTCGATCGCCTCCAGTCCCTGACCGACGGGCTGCTGATCCTGTCGAGGATCGACGCCGGCGCGGTGGTCGGCGACGGCACGTCGACGGCTCTGCGCGCGGAGGTCGCCGACAGCGTCGACCGCGCCAGGATGCTCGCCCGCGACCGGGACCTCGCCATCGACTTCGTCGCCCCCGCCTCGACCGTCGCCGCCCGCTACCCGATCTCCCCGACCGACTTCGGCCGGATCCTGGACAACCTGCTCGCGAACGCGGTGACCGCGACGCCCGACGGCGGCAGCGTCACCGCGACCCTCGTCGAGCGCGCCGAGGAGATCGTCCTCTCCGTGGACGACGACGGCCCGGGCGTCCCCGACGCGTTCCTCGCGGTCGCGACCGACCGGTTCACCCGCCCGGACGCCGCCCGCTCCCGTGAGGGCGGCGCCGGCCTGGGGCTCGCGATCGTCGCCGGGCTCAGCCGGTCCGGCGGCGGTGAGCTCACGATCCGCAACCTCGTACCGCGCGGGCTCGGCGTGGAGGTCCGCCTCCCCGTGACGCGCCCCGACCACACCCCTCGCAAGGAGAACCGATGATCGACCCTCAATCCCTGCTCGACGGCGCCGGCCCGTGGGCGATCGCCCTGGTCTGCCTGATCGCGTTCGTCGAGACGGGCCTGCTGATCGGGTTCTTCCTCCCCGGCGACACCCTGCTCTTCTTCACCGGCGTCTTCGTCGCCACCGGCGTGATCGGCCTCCCGGTGCCGCTGGTGATCCTGATGGTCGCCGTGTCCGCGTTCCTGGGCGATCAGCTCGGGTTCGTCATCGGCCGCGAGACCGGCCCGCGCATCTTCGAGCGCAAGGACAGCGGCCTGTTCAGCCGCTCGAGCGTCGCCCGCACCCAGTCGTTCTTCGACCGGTTCGGCGGCTGGGCGGTCACGATCGCCCGCTTCGTCCCGGTCGTGCGAACCTTCGCCCCGGTCGCCGCGGGCGTCGGGAAGATGCACTACGCCCACTTCGTCGGCTTCAACGCCCTCGGCGCGGCCGTCTGGTCCACCGGCGTCATCCTCCTCGGCTTCTTCCTGGGACAGATCCCCGGCGTCGCGGACTTCGTCGGGAAGTACATCGACATCGTCCTCGTCGGCATCGTCGTCATCAGCCTCGCCGGCATCGCTCTGACCTACTGGCGGCAGAGGAACCGCGCCCGACGCGACGCCTGACCGCGGACCTCAGAGAGTCGGCGCCGCGACGGCTCCGCGCGGCCTGCGGCCGACCGCGATCACGGCGACCAGCAGCAGGAAGACCACCAGGGCTCCGAGAGTGACCGGGCCGGTGCCCAGGCCGAGGCCGCTGGTGCTCACGGGGTCCGCGAGCCAGTCGCACACGGACGCTCCGAGCGGTCGGGTGACGACGTAGGCGGACCAGAACGCGAGGACCGCGTTCCTCCCCGTGAACCGGTGCGCGAGGGCTGGTACCGCGATGATCACCGCGAACAGGACGGCGGAGGGCAGGTAGCCGAACCCGAGAGTCGACGCGGTCAGATCACCGGCCGCCGTGCCGAGCGCGAACGTCCCCGAGACGGCCAGCCAGTAGAACAGGGCCCGGCGAGGCGTCGCGATCGAGTGGATCGACAGCGTCCGCTCCACCCGCCACCAGAGGGCGAAGACCACGGCGAGGGCGAGCGCGAAACCGAGCGTGGAGACGAGGTACGGGACCCCGGCGACCACGTGCAGCACGTCGGCGGCCATCGTGCCGAAGACGCTCACCATCAGCACCGCCAGCCAGTACACCCACGGGATGTACCGGCGCACCGCGAACTGCAGCGCCAGCGCGGCGAGGAACGCGAATCCGGTCGCGCCGACCACGATCACGGGGTCGAACGCGGTCGAGAGGAAGTCCGACGCCGTCTCGCCCATCCCGGTCGTCAGCACCTTGAGGATCCAGAACAGCGCCGTCGCCTCCGGGACCGTGGAGGAGGCGTAGCGGCCGGCGAGGACACCGCCGCGGAGCGAGGATCGGCGCGGGGCGAGAAGGTGCGTCATCCCGTCATGCTCGACCAGCGGGTGGACCCGCATCCTGTGCTCTTCGCCGGGGCCGTTGAAGATGCACACAGCGACCCGGTTTCCGGCCGAGCAGGGCCGTCGCGATCCTTAGTCTCGGAAGCGCTCGCGGGATCGCCGCGGCTCCTCTCCGACCGGAACGGACCCGATGGACATCCTCCAGGCGATCATCCTCGGCATCATCGAGGGACTGACCGAGTTCCTCCCGGTCTCCAGCACCGGGCACCTCACCATCGCCGAGAAGCTGATGGGCCTCCGCGTCGACGACGCCGGGGTGACCGCGTTCACCGCGATCATCCAGATCGGCGCGATCGCCGCCGTGCTCCTCTACTTCCGGAAGGACATCGCCGAGCTCGCCGTCGCGTGGTTCGTCGGGCTGCGTCACCCGTCGCAGCGCAAGCGGACGAACTACCGGATCGCCTGGTACGTCATCCTCGGATCGATTCCCATCGGGGTCATCGGGTTCCTCGGCAAGGACCTCATCAGCGGAGGCCTGCGAAATCTGTGGGTCGTCGTCGCCGCGCTGCTCGGCTGGAGCATCGTGATGCTCGTCGCCGAACGCGTCGGCACCCAGACCAAGGACCGTCGCGCGATCACCCGGAAGGACGCGGTCATCATCGGCCTCGTGCAGTGCATCGCACTGATCCCCGGCGTCTCCCGGTCCGGAGCGACCATCAGCGGTGGGATGTTCCGGGGGCTGGACCGGGTGACGGCGACGAAGTTCGCGTTCTACCTCTCCATCCCCGCGCTCACCGCCGCCGGTGCCTACGAAGCGGCGACCGCCGCGTCCGATGTCAGCGTGAGCGTCGGCTGGATTCCGACCCTCGTCGCGACCCTCGTCTCCTTCGTTGTCGCGTACGCATCGATCGCGTGGCTGCTGCGCTACGTCGCCGGCCACGGCTTCGGCGTCTTCGTCGGCTACCGCGTCGCCCTGGCCCTCGTCGTGTCCGGGCTCCTGCTCACCGGAACGATCGCGGCGAGCTGACCCGATTGCCCGGCGCCCTCCCGCCGGACACACTGGACGGCGACCGACGCTCGTCCGTCACTTCCTCGAAGGGGCACCCTGTGCAGTGGAATCTCGAAGTCGTCCCCGTCAGCGTCGAGGACGTCGCCCGGGCGAAAGCGTTCTACGCCGACCAGGTCGGGTTCCACCTCGACCTCGACGTTCGGATCAGCGACGAGATGCGCATCGTGCAGCTCACCCCGCCCGGCTCGCACAGCAGCATCCAGCTCAAGACCGGAACCACCCGGCTCGAAGGGCTGCAGCTCGTCGTCGACGACATCGACTCAGCCCGCGCCGAGCTCGCCGAGCGCGGGGTGGACGTCAGCCCGGTGACGCACTTCGAGGACGGAGTCCGCCTCGAGGGCCGCGGCGGGGAGTGGAACTCGTTCGTCTTCTTCACCGACCTCGACGGCAACACCTGGGTCATCCAGGAACGCCCATCGACCAGCTGACCCCGGCGGCCGTGGCCGCGGCGGTCGCGATCTGCGCGGCAGTCTCCGTGGCCGCACTCCGCGCGTTCGGAGTCGTCTCGTTCGCGCGACCGGCGCTGGCGATCCTGCGTGGGGCTGTTCAGCTCGGAGTGCTCGCGGTGATCCTCTCGGGAGTCATCGCGGACCTCCGCTGGGTCCTGCTCTTCCTGGCCGTCATGTTCGGTACCGCGGTGCTCACGGCGTCCGGCCGCCTCGGCCGCACCCGGCGCACGGTCCTCGCGGTCACCGCGGCGATGACGGCCGGAGTCGCCCTCAGCGCCGGGATCGTCTTCGGGCTCGGAGCCGTCCCGTTCACCGGCCGCTACGTCCTCGCGGTCGGCGGGATCCTCCTCGGCGGCGCGATGACCGTCGCGACCGTCACCGGCCGAGCCCTGGCGATCACGCTCGCCGACCGCTGGGAGCGGGTCGAGGGCTGGCTGGCTCTCGGCGCCCGGCCCCGGCAGGCTACGATCGGCCTGGCGCGGGAGGCGGCCTGGACCGGCCTGGTGCCGCTGACCGACCAGACCAGGACGACAGGTCTCGTCGTCCTGCCCGGCGCGTTCATCGGCGCCGTCTTCGGCGGACTCTCGCCTGTGGCGGCGGGCGTCTTCCAGATCGTCGTGCTCGCGGGCCTGATCGCGTCCGGGTCGATCGTCGCCGTCGTCCTCCTGACGATCCTCCGCGGCGCCGTCGCGAAGCCTCGACCCTGACGAGGCGTCAGCTGAGGGCCCGCCGTCGGGCGATCCGGCGCCAGAGGGGCGGCGGTGACGCCACGCGCTCGGTGTGCAGCCGGACTGCGAGCGGCGCCCAGACGATCAGGGCAACGCCGGCGCCCAGGAGCAGTCCGCCGACCGTGTCGGAGATCCAGTGCGCCCCGAGGTAGGTGCGGCTGAGCATCATCGCCACCGTGTACGCGGCGCCCGCGATGCGGACCCACCAGAGCGGGAAGACGACAGCGAGGACCACCGCGGTCGTGGCGGCGTTCGCGCTGTGGCCGGAGGGGAACGAGCCGAAGTCGGCGTTCACGAGTATCTCCAGCGGCCTGGGACGACCGATCGCGTTCTTGAAGATCTGCACCAGCAGCCCGCCGAGCGGCGCGGCGATCGCGAAGTACGTCGCCGCCCAGCGTCCGCGCCGGATCAGCAGCGCCACGAAGACGATGAGAGGGATCACGATCGTGCCGAGGATCCCGCCTCCGAGGCTGTTCATCACCAGCGACGGCACGAGCCAGAACGTGGACCGGTGCTCGATGATCTCGTTCATCCAGGCGGTGTCGAATCCGAACGGCTTGTCGTGCTCGCGGTAGAAGATCAGCGCGGCCAGGAGGACGGTGAGCAGCACCGCGAGGCCGGCCGAGATCAGCGGCCAGCGTCGCGCTGCCCGGTAGGCGATCTCACCGTCCGATAGGGGATCCCGGTTCGGCATCAGTGTCGTCCTCGTCTCTCGACGCGGAGCGCGCCGGAGGAGTCCACGCTACGAACGTGCGTCCACCTGCGGCAGAGGATTCTCCTGCAACTGTTGTGAAAGCACAGAACCTCAGCCCATCGGCTCGGTACTGACCTGGTCGAACCGCGGTGCTTCGGGTCGTTGTGAGCACACACAACGCAGTACGGCGCATCCCGAGCCGCCGCCCACGTCCCGACTGAGACTCTGCGGGCATGGACATCTCAACGACGACATCCCGCGCCTCGGGCCGGCGGCTGCTCAGCAAGGTCCCCGAGGTCACCATCTGGTTCTGGATCATCAAGATCCTCTGCACCACGGTCGGTGAGAGCTTCGCCGACTGGATCAACATGGTCCTCGGCGTCGGCCTCATCGCGACCGCCGTGATCTTCATCGTGGTCACCGCGGTGGTGCTCGCCATCCAGATGCGGCTGCGACGCTACGTCCCCTCCGCGTACTGGCTGACCGTCGTCGTGATGAGCGTCACCGGCACCCTGCTCACCGACATCCTCACCGACCAGCTCGGCGTGCCCCTCTGGGCCAGCTCCCTCGTCTTCTCCGTGCTGCTCGTGATCGTGTTCGGCGTCTGGTACTCGAAGGAGCGCACCCTCTCGATCCACAGCATCGACACCACCCCGCGGGAGGCGTTCTACTGGCTCACCGTCCTGGTCACCTTCGCGCTCGGCACCGCTCTCGGCGACTGGACCCTCGAGCTCACCGGCTGGGGCCCCGGCGTCTCGATCCTCCTGCCCCTCGCCCTGATCGCGATCGTCACCGGCCTCTGGCGCTACGGCGCGAACCCGGTCCTCGCGTTCTGGATCGCCTACATCCTCACCCGCCCCCTCGGCGCCAATATCGGCGACTGGCTCGGCCTGTCCCCCGACGAGCAGGGCCTCGGGCTCGGCACCTTCGTCACCAGCATCATCTTCCTGGTCGCGATCCTCGCCACCGTCGTCTACCTCTCCCTCAGCAAGGCCGATGTCGACAAAGGCGCATCCGAGCACCGCACCCCGCCCGTCGCCCGCGAACGCCGTTCACTCGTCGCCTTCGCGGTCCTCGCCGTCGCCGTCGTCGGGCTGCTCGCCTTCACCAACAGCCAGCCGCACACCGCCCCAGCACCCGAAGGCGCAGCCCCGGCCTGCGATGCGTCGGGAACGCTGTCCGCAGCTGACGCGAAGGCATCCGTTCAGACCGACTTCCCCTCCGCCGACGTGCAGAACTTCCAGACGATCACCGCCGACACCCTCGCCCTCGTCACCAGCGGCGACCAGGCCGGCGCGAAAGCCCGCGCCACCGACCTCGAGACCGCCTGGGACGACGCGGAGCCTGCGTTGAGCGCCGCGAACTGCCAAACGTGGACCTACGTCGACGAGCAGATCGACCCCGTCCTCTCCTCCGTCCGCGCCGGAAGCCCCGACCCGGTCGCAGAGAAGACGAGCATCCAGGACCTGCTGACCACCCTCGCCGGAGGCTGAACGATGCGCTGCGCACCGGAACGCCTCCTCAACCGAAAGCGTGACTCACGATGACCGACTGGCAGATCAACGGCCTCCCCCTCCACCCCCTCCTCGTCCACGTCGTCGTCGTCCTGCTCCCCCTCGCCGCCCTGATGCTCATCCTCGGCAGCGTCTGGCCGGCCGCCCGCCGACGCCTGGGCGTGATCACTCCGATCACCGCCCTCGTCGCCCTTCTCGGAGTCCCGCTCGCCACTCAGGCCGGCGAAGCGCTCGAACGGCAGGTCGACCCCTCCGCAGCACTCGAACGCCACGCCGAGCTCGGCGATCACCTGCTGCCCTGGGCTGCCGGACTGTTCGTCCTCTGCGTGGCGCACTGGCTCTGGTTCCGGACGCGCGGGAGGAACTCCGCCGACACGAGGGGACGGAGCGCCCGCTCGGTCCCCTCGCTGATCCTCGCCGCCGTCGCGATCGTCGTCGCAGTGGGAGCGACTGCGAACGTCGTCCAGATCGGCGACACCGGAGCGCAGGCGGTCTGGTCCACTTCCGAGGACAGCTCGACGCCGGCTCCTGCATCCGGGAGGTGAGCGCCGCGAGACGACGACGCCGAACTGCGGCGGCCGCGGAGCTGAGGCCTCCGGTCGGCCCCGATGCGCGTGCGGATGGTTGACTCGACGGATGCGGAATCGAGTCCTGTTCGTCGTCGGGGTCACAGCGATGTTCGTCGCGCTGGTGCTGAGGCTGGTGTGGCCGGCCGGTGAATTCGCCTCCGGCTTCTCGCTCGCCCTGCAGCTGAGCGGCATCCTGCTCCTCCTGGTCTACGGGGTGAAGCACTTCACGGGGCGGCCGCGCCGGAGCTGAGCGGCTCATCCCAATCGGGGGTGTAGGAGTTGGGGTCTGAAGCCGCCGGTCTCGAGCAGGCTTCGGGCGATGTAGTTGGTCAGGTTGTGGAACCCGAGTGCGGAGCCGCGCAGGTGTTCGAGCCGTCCGTTGAGCGCCTCGGTCGGCCCGTTGCTGGTGCCGGGTCGTTCGAAGTAGGCGAGCACGTCAGCGGCTCGCTTCTTCAGGGTCCGGCCCAGGGTGGTGAGCTCGGTGAGCACCTTGGGGACGCCGGCGCTGAGGTCGGTGATCAGCTTCTCCATGAGCTCGCGGCCACGTTGCCGGTCCTCGTGGCGATAGGCGGCGATCATGCGCTGGTAGACACCCCAGGTCGCCTCGACCTCGACGTGAGCGTCATCAACGAACAGCGCGCGTAGCCTGTCGCTCTGCTTGTCGGTGAGCAGGTCCGCGCCGGTGTGCAGACCGAGGCCGTCGAGTCGAGCGAAGGCGGTCAGGTCAGGGCGGCCGAAGCCGGCCTGCGGGGTAGCGTCGGACACGTCGAGGTCTTTCGGACGGATGGCGTAGGAACCTCCGTCGTCGGGAGACCTCGACGTCTATCTGCGGACCGACGCGCCCGGCCGACCTACACCGTCATCTGAGAAGACCCCTGAAACGTCTTCGCCGACGACGGGGCCGGCGAGGAGGAGGGCGCGGTGAGTTAGAAGAATGGAGCTTGCTCGGCTTCGACGCCGCCGCAAGCTCCGGTGAAACGGTCGGTACTGGTCGGTCGTCGTCGGTCACCACCGGATGGCGGCGTCCTCCACGCTCGGCGTTTGCGCAGGTCAGCGGCTCGTTCGCCCAGTGGGCGCATCAAGCGATAGACGCAAAGACGACGTGATTAGGTCGTCCGTTCGATTCCGACAGGCGGCTCCGGCGAACCGTTCTGGTGGTCGCGCGATGCGCTGGCCTCACGGCTCTGCCCGACACCGACGTCGCTCTCCTCTGCGACGGACCCCTCGCCGGCTGAGCGCTCGCGGCCGGCATCCTGTCCGTGTGCCGATAGGCCTCGCACCGCTCGGCAACGCAGCGTGGCGTTGCGTCGCGACCTGGCGACGGCTCGGCGGGGCGCGATCGTCTCGTGCGTTGGCGGACTACGGGAGCTTGGACGCGAGGACGTCGGCCGCCAGGATCTCGGGTGCTGCGCCGAGGAGGTGCTGGTTGGCCATCAGGGCTGCGACGATGGCGCCGTTGGCGTGGGCGTCGCGAGCGGCTTCGTCGGGGAATGCATCGAAGATCCAGAAGGTGTCGGCGTGGGTCCTGACCGCGAACCAGACAATCGTTCCTACTTCTTCGTTGGCGAGTGCGACAGCGCCGGCGAGCAGATCGGCGACCGCGTCGTGCTGTCCATCGGCCGCGACGATCTTGGCGACGAAGGCATACGGAAGCGATGCGGGTGTGGACATGAGGGACTCTCCTTGACGTCGGGGTTCTTCGTAGGACGAGTTCAGCGTATGACGAGCGAGGGCCGGTGGGGAGTGGCGTATACGGCAGTATTGCTATTGTTTACGTCATGCGTATCGGACTGATCGCGATCGACGGCTGCTTCGGTTCGGCTATCGCGTCGATCATCGACATCGTGCGGGTGGCCGACGGAGCCCGCGGCGATGTCGACCCGCGGATCGACCCGATCGAACTCGCCATCCTCGGACCGAAACGGCGAGTGACCACGACGGCATCGATGACCCTGTCGGTGGACCACCCGCTGTCGGAGTCCGGAGAGTTCGACGTGGTCGTCGTCCCTGCGCTCGGAACCCTTACGGCCGCCGCTACCAACGACGTCCTCCAGAGCCGGGATGCTCGTTCGGTCATCGCCTCGCTCGGGCGCCTCGACGAGGCGACCACCCGGATCGCCGCGGCGTGCACCGGCGTGTTCGCTGTCGCCGAGACCGGACGGATGCATCATCGGAGGGCGACGACCAGCTGGTTCCTGGGGCCGGAGTTCCTGAAGCGCTATCCGACCGTGGCCCTCGATCTCGACACCATGGTCGTGGTCGACGGGAACCTCGTCACCGCCGGCGCCGCGTTCGCCCACATCGACCTCGCGCTCTCACTCGTGCGATCGATCAGCCCCGACCTGGCCCAACATGTCGCCAAGCTCCTCATCATCGACGAGCGTCCGTCTCAGGCGGCCTTCGTCGCCTACGAACATCTCCGGCACGAGGACCCGATCGTCGTCGAGTTCGAACGCTTCGTGCGCGCCCGCCTGGACGAACCGTTCAACGTCGCCTTCGTCGCGCAGTCGCTCGGCACCAGCCGGCGCACCCTCGAACGACGAGTCCGTGCGGCGCTCAACCTCACTCCGCTCGGCTTCGTCCAACGGCTTCGCATCGAACGAGCTCGGCACCTCTCAGCAACCACGGACTTCACCTCCGCCGAGATCGCGCTACGGGTCGGCTACGCGAATGCCGAGACTCTGCGCTCCCTCCTGCGCAGGGAGCGACGCCGTTCCTGACCTATCGCCATGCCTGTAGCCGGTGTCCTAGCGCTCGACTGGAACCACATCTCAGCACGTCGCGTCGACGCTCCTGCGTCGCCCCTGGACGACCCAGTCGACACGCCCGCAGCACAGGTCATGTGACGTGTCCCGGCTTCCCGGACGGTCGGGGTTGGGTGGCTGTGATGTCGCTGCGTTCTCGTCGAGGGGGTCAGCAGACTCGATCAGGGTCGACTGGGATGAGACGCGAAGGCGGTCAGGTCAGGGCGGCCGAAGCCGGCCTGCGGGGTAGCGTCGGACACGTCGAGGTCTTTCGGACGGATGGCGTAGGAACCTCCGTCGTCGGGAGACCTCGACGTCTATCTGCGGACCGACGCGCCCGGCCGACCTACACCCTCATCTGGGAAGAGCCAGCTGAGCTCCGGAATCGGAGGAAGACCTGTGGGCGGATCGGAGAAGCCGGCCTGGGCGGATCCGGAGCCGGAGGTCCACCGGGCGCTCGCGCGGTGGGCGGCGGAGTGCGCGGAGCGCGCCCTTTCCGCGTTCGAGGAGTGGGACCCGGACGATCCCCGGCCCCGGCGCGCGCTCGACGTCCTCCTCGCGTGGGAGCGGGGGCGAGGCTCCGATGACGGAGTGCCGCACGGCGGCCTTCGCGGCGCACGCCGCAGCCCGCGCCGCGACGCAGGCGGGCGAGCCGGCCGCCACCGCTGCCGCGCGGGCGGCCGGGCAGGCCGCAGCCGTCGCGCACATGGTCGATCACTGCTCGCACGCCGCCGTGTACGACGCGAAGGCGGTCGGACTCCGGGGGAGCGACGCCGACCGGGACGCGGAGCGGCGTCACCAGTGGGAGGGCCTCGCCCCCGCGCTGCGCTCCCTCGGCTTCCCGAAGGGGCTGTGACGCCGGCCCGGTGCACCTCACCGGGCCGGCGCCCGCGCGCTCAGTGGTGCGCGGGTCGGAGCCCCAGCAGCGTGTCGACGACCACGAAGGCCGCGAGGCTCGCCCCCAGGAGCGGGAGGAACAGCCCGACCGCGGCGGCGACGACCAGGACGGACGCGACTCCCCACCACGGCGCGCGCCGGAGCGCTCCCCGGGCCGGCGGGGTGCCGCCGAGCCGTCGGGGGCCGCGGGTGGGGCGGCGCTTCCACCACATCAGGTACCCGAGCACGACCATCGTGGCGATGCCGGCCGCGGTGACGAACAGCAGCAGCTGGTTGGGCAGCCCGAACATCGAGCCCATGTGCGTGTCGATGCCCCAGCGGGAGAGCTTGGCGACGAGGCCGAAGTCGGCGAAGTCGACCCGGTCGACGACCTGCATCGTGCTCCCGTCGATCGCGACGCCGTCGACCTCGGTCGGGAAGCTGCGCTGGATCTCCTGCACGACCCAGGCCGAGCCCTCCGCCGCGGGCGGCCGGATCTCGACCAGTCCCGTGTTCACGTTGACCTCGCGGGCGACCGAGAGCACCGAGTCGTAGGCGGCCGGCGAGTAGCCCGCCGTCGACTCGACGGCGTCGCCGGTGGCCGGGCCGTGTCCGGCGTGTCCGGCGTGCTCGTCGGCCACCTCGCCGGTCCGGTCGCCGAGCGTCGTCCCCAGCGAGGGCGTGGTCCAGCCGACTGCGGAGCGGAGGGTCTCGAAGTTCCCGCCTCCGTACAGCGACCAGGTGATGCCTGTGGTCGAGAGGAACAAGGCGCCGACGAGCAGCCAGACGCCGGTGGAGGCGTGCCAGGAGAACAGGCGCTTGTAGCCGGTGGTCCTCGGCGCGGGGCGCAGCAGGTCCCTCTTCACGCG
>NZ_PSUC01000048.1:0-24078 GCF_002931635.1 Rathayibacter sp. AY2B7
TCGCGCGCCACGACGAGGCCCACCGCGAAGGAGACGCTGGTGGAGAGGGAGCGGGCCGTGAGGCTGGGCCGGTAGCCGAGCTCGGCGGCGACGCGGAGGATCCGCTCGCGGGAGTCGGGCGAGACGCCGGGCCGGTCGTTGAGCGCGAACGAGACGAGCGCCTTGCTCACGCCGGCTTCACGCGCGACGTCGAGGATCGTCGGTCTGCCCGCCATGGGAGCTCCTTCGCTCATCGCCGCGTCTGAACCGGTTTTGTAAACCGGTTCAGAGCACCGTAGCAGGGAGGCGGGCGGAGGAAAAGAGGGAGGTGGATGAGGCGGTGCGCGTGCCACCTGGAGCCCGTTCCCCGCCTGTCCCCGGTGCTGGGACGTGCACGCGTCGGCCGATCGCTACGGTGACGGCACCTGCGTATGGGCGCCCAGGATGGCCGCCGAGCGAGTGGCTCCAGGCCGCTCACGGAACCGTCGTCCGGCGGAATCTGAGAGCCCTCCGCGTCCCGGCTCCGGCTCGGCTGGCTGGTGCTGGAGTGTCCCGGTGCCCGGTGACCCCGCAGGCACTCCCCCGACCCGAGAGAGAGAACGATCATGGCCCGCCCCCACTCCGCCAGCCGCACCACGAGCGAGCAGCGCACCGAGCACGCCGAGCAGTACTCGGCCGGAGCGCGCTACGCCTCGGAGGCGTTCGGCACCTTCCTCCTGGTCGCCGGCGGCGTCGGCACCGCGGTCTTCGCCTCCGCCTTCCCCGACTCCGGCAACGCGCTCGGAGTCGGCTTCCTCGGCGTCGCCCTCGCCTTCGGCCTCACCGTGATGGCCGGCATCTACGCCGTCGGTCACATCTCCGGCGGCCACTTCAACCCCGCCGTCAGCATCGGACTCGCCATCGCCGGCCGTACCGAGTGGAAGCACATCCCCGGCTACATCGTCAGCCAGATCCTCGGCGGGCTCGTCGGAGCCGGAGTCGTCTTCCTCGTCGCCGCCGACGGCCCCGCCGGCTACCTCGCCGCCGCCCGCGACTCCGGCTTCGCCTCCAACGGCTACGGCGCTGGATCGCCTGGCGGCTTCGGCCTCGGCGCAGTGCTGCTGACCGAGATCGTCCTGACCGCCGTCTTCGTCGCCGTCATCCTCTCCGTCACCGCGAAGAGCGAGTACAAGGCCGTCGCGCCCCTGGCGATCGGCTTCACGCTGACGCTCGTGCACCTGATCAGCATCCCGGTGAGCAACACGTCGGTGAACCCGGCGCGGTCGATCGCTGCCGCGGTGTTCGCAGGGCCGGACCAGCTCGGCCAGGTGTGGGTGTTCATCGTGGCCCCGATCGTTGGAGCGGCGATTGCCGGCATCGGGACGAAGGCGCTGAACCTCCGGAAGTAGGGGGTCGAAGGGCCGCGCCGTAACGGGCGCCTCCCCCTGAGCAAGAGCACACCGACGCTTCCGTCGCACCTTCAGGGACATTCGGGTAGAGGGGCGGCGAAAGAGTGGTTGAGATCCGGCCGGGTAGTTGAAAGCACCAGATCCAGGCGGCGTCTCGCCCCTGGGCTCACTCGAGGCACGTCCTCACCCGGGGGGTGCTCGACCACGGGTTCGCGAGGCAATCCTCGCCGCTGTCACACCTCCTTCGATAGCCGCCGCGTTGAGCTACAGCCAACCGCAACGAATCGCCGAAAGTACGCCCGGAACCACGCCACCCTGGTGCCGCTTCGCCCGAGGGAACTGTCTTGAACCCAAAGCGAGCCATCCCACCGCAAGGCGCCTTCCCGAGACAGCCATGCGTCCAGGTTCCTACGGGAGCTCTGGCTTCGCCTGCGAGGCGACCGCGTGTCCCGGAAGCTGAAGGTTCTGAGCGCCCCAACCGTCCCGACGCATCATCCTCATAAGGAGCCGTCCCGTCATGGTCACACGCCTGAAGCTTGTAACGCGCTGGCGCAGGGTCGAGGGCGCCGCGAGGACACCTACTGCCTGATTCTTACGGGTCCTGAGTATCGCTCGATTCCACAGACTGAAACCTCGTTCGAGCAACGGACGTCCGAAACAGCCGCGCAACAGTCAGTTGCAACACTCGCCGTTTTTCACCGCTTCGCTATGGTGGGAACCCACGCTCGTCCAGGAAAGGGTGACCCGCTTGACACTGCAACCAGCGCTCCTCAGAGCAGTTCTGAGCGGAGAGGCAATTCTACTGACAGGCGCCGGTTTTTCGAGGGGTCTAAAAGATCTTGACGGCGATTCATTACCTACGGGATTCGGACTAGCGAAAAGCATCTGGCCTATCGCCTTCGGCGATGAAGCATTTGACGACAATTCGTCGCTTGCACTTATCTACGAAGCTTCACTTCGCGCTTCTCGTAAGCTGTTAGGCGAACAGCTTGAACGTCACTTCCGGGTCGATCGCTCTAGCATTCCAAAGCGATATGGATCTTGGTTCGACTTCCCGTGGCACAAAATCTACACGCTTAACGTCGACGATTTGGATGATGCTATAGCATCCAAGCCTGGTCATGACCGGCTACAGATCATTTCGGCATTAACAAGCACGCCCGGCGAGCTACGGCAGGGTCGGACACCAATTGTGCACCTCAACGGTCGACTGGACGAATTCCCTAAGCTGACGTTCACGCCAGCTGAATTCGCGGGACGTACGGTCAGAAGTGACCCTTGGTACGCGGAGTTTGTCAGCGACCTTGCCACAAGGCACGTGATTGTCGTTGGCTCTGTCCTAGACGAACCGCCCCTTTGGCATTACCTGGAACTACGAGGATCACTGGGCGATAAGAAAGAGTTGCGTCCGAAATCGTGGCTTGTAAGCCCTAGCCTTGACCGCGCACGCCAAGCTGTGTTGCAACGTCTCAATTTCGACCTGGAACTGGCGACGGAAGAACAGTTTTTCGAGAAATACCTCAAGCCCGAGTTGCCTCGGCTAGCTGAAAAGGTTAAAGCCCTTCAAAACCGACCGACAGTCGGCATGCTCGATTTTCAAAGGGTCGATGAACTTGTGCGAAACGCGAAAACAGGAAACGCCGACTACCTACTCGGCCGCGCGCCGGTCTGGGGCGATGTCGTTCAAGGGTTTGCTGCCGAATTCGAGTCCGACGCCGATCTAACTGCTGCAATCGACGCCGTAACACACGGCGTTGTGACGTTGCACGGGAGTGCAGGATCTGGAAAGACAACGTCGCTCATGCGCGCAGCCGCGGTCTTGGCCAACCGTGGCGACCGAGTCTTCTGGATCAGCGCGGACAGCGAAGAATCGTTTGGCAACATCCGACAGGCCGCTCGGAAAGCTGAACCAGATTATCTCTTTATCGATGATGTCGACCGCTTTGCGACCGACGCGTCGAACCTCATCCAAGGACTCCTGAACGAAAACGTTGGCTTGGTTATTGTTCTTGGTGTATCGTCACATCGCTTCGTACAGCTAGACTACGAAAAGTTGATTCCGAGCGATTCAGTTATCGAACTGATGCAACTCACTGATCAAGATGCCGAACATCTCATTGACGAGCTGGAGAGGGGCAAACGTTTAGGAGTCTTGGTAAATAAGACGCGGGACCAAAAAATCAATGCAGTTACCAGGAGCGCGCAGCGTCAGCTCCTCGTCACTTTAATCGAGGCCACCTCGGGCGAGGACTTCCATGCAAAAGTAGCCCGCGAGTGTGATGACTTGGATCCGGCATCCATGACGGTCTACGGCGTCATCTGCATGGCGGTAACTGCTGACAGCCAGGGCTTGAGCAAGCAGGACATCCTCGTTGCGGCCTATGATTTTCAGCCCAATGAGGTCTTAGAGGCCCTTCGTCACCTCGAGGTATCTCACCTACTCACAGTAACCGAGCGATCCCTGTATCAGGCGCGTCATCGGGTTATTGCCGATTCCGCCGTGGCGCATTTCAGGAACGAAGGCCTCCTGAGCCGATGGACCGTCAGAATAATATTCTTGCTGGCGTCGAAATATGACGCTACCAGCGGTCGACGCTCCCGATACAAAAAACTGTTGATTCGGTTTCTGAGTCATGAACGACTGAAAAAACTGCTTGGCGACACTGCACAAGTTCAGCGCGTTTATGGAGACGTCGAGGAATGGCTGTCGCGAGAGTTTCACTACTGGCTTCAGCGAGGCAGTTTCGAAACTACCTATGGAGATCTTCCATCGGCGGAAAACTTTCTCAATTCCGCCCGGACGCTATCTCCAGATGATGTTTGGTCAGAAACGGCCTGGAGCCTCCTGCTAATGAAGAAAGCGTTGAACGCTCCGGGCACGACGCAGGCGACCATCTGGGCCAGCGAGGCCGAGAGCATACTTCTTGGAATACTTGCGGAAACGACAAGATCTACACCGCACACGATGGTCGTGTATCTGCGTTACATGTTGCGATGGCTGCAAAGCGCCAAGCTTGGCGTGGAAGAACAACGTCATCTACGTGAAGATCTCCTGCAGCAGGCAACCATTGCAAAATATAAATACGCAAGTTCTCCCGAGACAGTTGAAGTTGCACTAAAAGCGCAATCATGGATTTCCACCAATGCAATATTCGACCCCGCGTCAGAGTTCATGTAGTCCGGATCCTGGTTTTCGATCTTGGTTTTTATCGTCCTTTGCTCACCGTGAGGGCGCACGGACTGAGCATCAGTGGTCATCTCCGTACAGACTTGACGTCGGCCATGCCTGTCGATTGTCCGGCCGTTTAATTTGCTCGGTAATCTGGCGGCGAGCGGCCGAAGACGATCGGAAGGTGGCTCCGCGCGGGGGCGGCGCTACACCAACCAGGTAGCGTGCGGCGCGGCTCAAGGGATCGAACGGGGGAACGGTCCCAGGCAACTGCGGGCTCGAGCTGATGAATGACGAGGGGCTCCGGTCTTGTGCCTACCGCATGGAGACGTCCGGTAGAAAGTTGCAGAGTTTGCACTGATAATGGACCAACGAACGACGTACTCTCTTTCCTCGCCGAAGACACTACGGAACAGGATCCCGAGCCCCGAATGACCGATGCGCAGCGCGGCCAAATTCGTATTGCTTTCGCGCATCTCGGCATTAGTGCGGCACGCGAACAGTTCGATGTGGTGGAGCAGCTCACAGGCCAGAAGCTCTTCTCCGATCGCCATCTGGAACGGCGGCACGCGCAGAACTTGATCATCGGTCTGCAACATCGCGTGCATGCGACGGGCTCGAACCGCAGCGGGGACGCCTGGGCTGATCGGGAGGAAGACACCTGGATCGACAGGCTGTGATGTTCGATCGCGAGTTGCTGCCATCCTATGGGCAGCTAGTTCGACGAAGAGCCGAGACCCAATGCATCAAAGGTATCCGCCAGCAGGCCAGCACTGATTAGCGCCTCGCAAGCTTCGTGCCACTGCTCACGACCCATCGGATGGCGATGTGCAGCCGGCCGGCGAAGATCGCGATTCACCTTCTGCCATCGCGGCACAAGCTCGGCTACCTCGCTCCGATCTAGCCCTCGATCTTGAAGTGACAGCCATAGATCTTCCTCGAGCTTTGTCGTGCTCACGTTGCGGTCGGCGCTGGCCCCTTTTAGAGCTCCGATGATCTGGCCGAGCATGCGCAAGTCTCGTTCGTACTTTGGTTTCGCCAGGATGAGCGGCTCAATCGCGCCTATGTGAAGCGTGTACTCGAGAGCCGCACACAGTCCGATGATGGGACCGGAGTAGTCGCTGTACTCGGGTTGTCGGCTGCCGGTGTGCAGGGCTGTCGCAAGCATTTTCTGCACGTCAGCGGGCAGCTTGGTCCATCGTGCGCTAGTAAGCAGAGCTTCGAGTGTGTTCCTATCGCTTTTGAGGTCAGTTTCATGGAAGTCGGCCCAGCTGATCAAACTGTGCTTGATCCGTAACACAGAGTGTTCAGTGGCCGCGTCTTCGTTGCTGATTTCCAGCTCCTCGTCGGCAGGTGGAATCTCCATCGCAAGCGCGGCGAGCACCAGGTCGACCGCAAGTTCAAGGCCGTCTGTGCCCTCCGGCACGGATGCCGGATTGAGTTGGATTGCTGCGATCTCTTCTCCTTCGCCAGCATAGAGTCTGTACTGCTCCAAACTTCCGTTCGCTGTCGAGTAGTAGAGGATCGCGCCGCGACGAGGATGCACCGAGAAATTTTCGAAGTACCCGAGGAGCTTGTATAGCTCTTCTGTGGGAAGTTGCGTTCGCTGGCGCAACTTCGGGTCAAGGATGACGTACGTGGTCGTTCCACCGGTTGGTGTCACTCTGACCACGATGTCGGGTCGTCCGCCTAGCGCCGCGCCGGTGTGGCGAATCCAGCGTCCTCGAAGACCGGTGATGGTCGACCACGCGGTTTGATAGTTGAGTTCTACTTCGCCGGCGAAGTGTTGAAATCGGTAAGTGACTCCGCTCTGCGACCAGCCGGGTTCTACGTGAGGCTCGTTCTGTCCGAGTCGTCGGGCCAGTGCCCGCATCAAGTGGTGCAGGCACCACAATTCGAAGAGGGTGCGGTCGAATTGGTCGCCGTAGAACGCCCACTCAATCTCTCCGGCATCGACCGGGGGCTCGCCTCCGACGGCTCGGGCTACCCATGCGGCAAGTTCTGCGTAAGGCGAAGAGTTGCGCATGGTGCGCCGTTGCGCTCGCCGCTGCACCTGCTGGGTGAGTAAGAGGACGGTCCGGTCCAGTCGCAGGTTGGCCGCTTGCTCCGAACACTGGGCGTAAGTCGGCCTGTTGGCCATAGTCCGAAGCTGGCGCGTAAGGAGAGTGACGGCCTGCGCTTCGACCGCTTCAGCACTGGCAGTGCTCACCGCAAGGGAGTCGCGAAGTTCTCTCTGCATCCAAGACAGTGCGTACGTGACGAGCACATTTTCCGCAGTGCGAGAAGAACGACTGGACTGCAGAGTTGGGAAAGTGCGCTCTTCGCCTATGACGCTGCGCTGTACGAGCCATCGTTGGGCGTCGAACTGTCCGGTGACGCTTCCCACCTCATCGGTGACTCGGAGCTCATATCGAAAGTTTGGTCGTCGCTCGATGCGCTCGACGATGTCGAGCAGTTTCGACGCGGCGGCAATCGCGACGCGAAGACGCAGTCCCGCAAGCACCGCGGGGGCGCCCTCTCGGTGACTTGCGGCTCCTACTGATCGCTTCGAGACGAGTGGTTGCGTGCCGCTGGAGAAGTAGCGGCCGACCAGCCGAATGGCGCTTTGCACGCCGGCTCGTCGTGCTGCTTCGCTGAGGTACCCCCCGTCGGCCGCATTCGCGTCCTCCATTTCTTCGGTCAAGGTACGTCAAACGGCGTGGGGGTCAAGGAGGTGCTTTAGTGCCGCTGCCGACCGCGTCAGGTCGTTGTCATTAAAGAGCTGTCGGAAGGTGCGCTCTTGATCGGCATCGATTTGAGTCATCTGCGGGATAATCCGGTCGGCTATTCCGGCGTCGATGACGGCTCGGGGAGGTCGAGTGGGCGCGGAGTCGAGCAGGACGTACCTCAAGAGGTCCACCAGTTGAGCCGTGCCTATGGGTACGCCAGGAACCATGGCGGCGGGGTACCGCACAGCGTTGATGACCTTTTGAATGACGAGTAGCTCCGGCTCGAGGCGGATCCACGTGGCTTCATAGGTTTCCACGACGTGGGTCCGGTACGTCTCGCTCAGCCACTCATGTGCGGCAGTGAAAGCGTTGTCAATCTCCGGCGAGATTTTCGCTTCGGTTGCCTCGTCGGGGACGGTGATGGTGACGAACTGGAAGCGACGCGTGAGTCCTTGTGAGATGGAGTTGATGAAGCCAGTGTCGAGATCGTTCATCGCGGCGATGATGCGAAATCGAGCCGGGGCCCACAGCCGCTTACGGCTTGGCTCGTGTTCGAACCAGAGCTCGACGGGGGTGCGGTCGAGGTGTGCGGAGTCGCAAGAAGACAGCAGCGTGTACAGGGATCCGATGGCTTTATCGATGTCGGCGCGGTTGAACTCGTCGATGAATAGCCAGGTGCCTTGGGGCTCGTCTAGGTTCAGGTCCTGAACGGTGCCGTCTTCGGGAGCCTGAAGGCGAACTTGTTCTGCGCAGGCGATCATCGCTTCCGTCGCGGTTCCGAGGACGGGGACGAGTCCGCCGTTACGGTCAGGTCGGTACCCTCCGACCACGTGGAAGGGGGACCAGTCGCTAGTGGCCGTGGACTCGCGGTACTCCACATCGAACGCATCACACAGCGCGCGGGCGATGGTGGTTTTTCCGGTACCTGGCGGCCCCTGCAACACCAAGTGCCCCATGAGCAATCCTGTCACGCACCGGCGGATCGTGTTCTCCATATCGGGGAGACCGATGCGCTTGTCGTCCAGGGCTTCGAGGACCCGGCCCGTCAGCGCGTCGACATCCGCCGAGCGGAGGGGTCGAAGGGTAGTGCCCCTGGTCCAAGCAAGCGATTGATCATCCTGCGCCTCGCTCAGATCCGGTTCGTCGGAGACGGCTTCTGGGCTCGGCGAGCTCGCCATCTGTTCCCGCGCCTCGGGTGGGGCGAGTGCAGAAGCCGCGAGTAGCGCAGGGCTCCATTCGGGATGAGATAAAAGTTCTGGCAGTTCGAGGGATCGTGGTGTTGTGATGCGCTTGAAGTCCGATGGCGTCAGCCCGAGATAGTCAGCGCCCTCGTTGACCAAATCTGCTGTAGTGGGCTCGGTGAGCCACTCGTGGTCCCGAGTGAGGAAGACAGCGAGCGCCTCCCGGGCGGGGAGGGAAGTGCCGTGGAGTTGCTCGAGGAGAACATCGATCGCGTCAGCTAACAGGCCGTTTTGGAAATGTTCGTCCGTGAACAGGACTCGCTGAGGGTTTTTTCGTGTCCCGTTGTTCCACACTGTCTTCCGGCCGGCGTTGACGAGACCGCGCCACCGAATCTTCTTGCTCGTAGGAACGAACGGGTTGATGCTCCCCCGAGCAGCATTGGTAGGAAGTACGGCGAACAGGTCATCGACGCCTTCGTCGACACCGAGCGTGGTGAAGGCGTAACCAGCTCTGTGCATGCGCGCCGCGGCAAGGTAAGTCAGCATCCAGTTCGACAGCGTGACATTCGCCGCGGCATGCTCGGACAGCTGTACGAGCGCGGCCTCGAAGGCCGCCTCAGAGACTTTGGGCATTAGTGGACGTCGTCAGCATCGGGCATGCCTCCTATTCTAGGAGGTAGCGTAGGGGCTAGAGCGCTCCGGTCATCGGGAGCGCTTGGACGGCATTGGGTATGGCGGTGGTCGCGAACCCACTAGCCGGTACGGAGCTGATCGCCTCTTCGGCCGCCGCGAGGTACGTAGGTGAGATGTCGATTCCGATGAAGCGTCGCCCCAGCGCTCGGGCGGCGACTCCAGCGGTGCCGCTTCCTACGAAGGGATCCAAGACAACGTCGTTGACATCGGTACTCAGCGCGATGCAGCGCCCGGGTAGAGCAGTTGGGAACTGGGCCCCGTGGAGGCCACGCCCGGCCGACGTGGGCAGGACCCACACGTCCGAGAGCTTATCCGACTCCCACCCGACGTTGCGGCCACCGAGCGCGGGAGCAACCCGCCGGTACGCCGTCTTATCGAACTTGGGCGTCCGGCCAGTCGTCAAGTGCAGCACGTACTCTAGGCCGCGACTGACGCGGGAGTTCTGTGGCTCGGGCAGGCTGCTGGTCTTGGCCCAAGTTATGACGCTCTTGACGAAGTATCCGAGGCGGCTGGCGCGTTCTGCCACTTGCATCGGGATCATGCACTGCTCACCGTCTTTCAGGTACGAGTGCCCAGCACTATAACGCCGCGCCTCGTGATCGGCCCAGGCCCGGTCATCCTTCCCTTGCATAGCGCGCAACGCCTCCGCCGCGTTACCTCGAATCTGAGTGCGGGTATTATACGAGTCCATCAGGTTCCACCAAAGCGACGCGTCGCCGGTCAGAACGTGGCGGAGCTCGTGGAGGATCTGTGCGGTGTGGCGGACGAAGCCGTCAGGGGTTTGCTCGTGGCCATACGCGCAAGTCTCGCCGTCTGCCCAGTCGACCTGTAGCGAATCCTTATAGATGCGCATCCCCCAATATGGAGTGGATGTAACAACGCACTGCACACTCGCCGGGGCAACGGAGCGGATTTGATCGAGGACATGGCCCTCCATCAGGAGGTGGCCGCCTTCGATTTCCTGAACCTCCGGCTTTTCGTCAGCCTGGCTTGCTGAGACCAGGTAAGGCAGCACTCGGCTACGTGGAACGAAAGTCTCGCGGAAGGCGTCCTGATCCAGGATGAGAATCACGTCATCCGTAGAAAGCGCGCCCGCGTGCCCGACGACTTTCCGGACGAAGCTGACGGACATTCCAACGACGGGGGCGACGTCGGCGGCACGGAACGTCCCGGTAGCCCCCGCCCACGCGGCTCGGTCGAGCGAAGCGACGGCCGTTCGGGGCTTGATGTCGGGGAGCGAGTTAGCCACAGCGGTCCTTCCATTGGGGCCCACACAGCATCGGCCCGAACAATCGTATCATTACCAGGGGTGTGTCATCGCCGTGTCACGATCACTTCTGCTCAAGCCGAAATACTGGCGCGACGAGTACGCGTAGCGCGTGTGAAGCGGCTGTGGACGGAGCAGTAGCTTGCCGAGGCGTCGGGAGTATCGCGTGCAACAATTGCACGCATTGAGGCAAACCACCTGATCCCGCATATGCGTTCCGTAGCCGCAATCGCTCACGCCATGGACATCGACCCAAACGAGCTTCTGGACGACGTTCGGCTGAGCTAGAGCCATCTCACTCTTAGGTGCTGACCAGGATTCGGTGGTTTCGAGAGGAATCGACCAGCCGACTGGCCTGTTGACACTGCCGCCGTCGTGTTCAGTGAGCACTTCGAGGTAAATCTGGAGAGCCGATTGTCGTTGCGGCCTGACAGCGCGCTGGTTGCGCAAAGGCGCGTCCACCACAGCTCCCTCCTGACGAATGGCGCCCAAGCGGTGTACTTGTCAGGTTCGAGCATCTCCAAGTCGCCAACGAGGAGTTTGGAGCCCTTCACGGACACGCTTACCCGGGTGAGGGTCGAGTCAGCGCTAAAGTCGAAACATTCAGGCTGCTAATCCTACAAGCCGCATTCCGACCGTTGATCACCGCTTGAGCGCGGGCGGCCGTGCCACGCGCGCGACTGGGGGGTAGAGGACCCCCCCTCATGCGGACCGACCCGGTCCGGGTCGGCTTGCACGCACGCTCAGAGAGCGATCGAGTGGATCATGAGCACCTTGAAGCCGATGAGGGTGCCGAAGTCGGTGTAGTCCTTAGTCGCTGGGGAGCGACTCCGGCCTCGCGGACGGGGCAGCGCTTTGCCGCTAACCTCGGACGACGATGTGCGGAACCGGGCCCTTGATAAGCTGAATCCTTAACATTAGGGCAGCAGAGATGATTCTCCAGCTAGGCGTATAGACGCAAGTCGCTTTCGAGCAACGGCTCCTCTTTAAGGACGTCGATGAGCGCTCGAAGTGCACTCCATGCGACAGCTTCTGCATTATCGAAGCCCTCAGAATTTGCGGCCCGAAAAGCGGCCCGCAAGACTGCTTGATGTCTCGCGTGAATTTCGTTCACGCCTAAAACGGTCTCGAACAGATCGGCGAAATCTTCGAAGTAGCGGTAGAGCGTGCCGATACCGACGCCGGCGCGAGCGGCCACTTGGGCTGTCGTCGCCCTTTCTCGACCAACTTCGACGACAATCTGCCTTGCTGAAGCGAGGATTGTTGCCCGAGTCCGATGGGCGCGATCTTGAATTGGTTCTACCGTGCGATTGAGGGAGTCCGTCATGCTCACAATTTTGCCAGCGAAACGCTGGCACATGACACATACTCATGTTACGATTCTCAAGTTTTGAACCCGCGAGTGCCGCGGCCGGCGAAGACGTGGGTCCTCGGGCTCGCTCAGTCCAGCCTCGATGATGCACTGGAACGACTACCGTGGCGATCTCGTGGTTGCCGCAGAAGACGGCGATGGCGGTCTGGTCCTCGATCAGTCGCGCGGCGAGGAGCTGGCTCGACTGGGGCTCTCCGATCGCTTCGAATGGATGGCGAGCCGTAGCTACTCCCACGGCCTTCAGCGCACTGTGAGAGCCGGTGGTGCGACTGCCCTGGGGCCACGACGGGGGAATGCGGATGCGGTCCAACGTCCGGTGGCCCAGCTCCCAGAGGTGCTTGGTGACCGTCTAGGTCGCGACCAGATCATTCACGGCCACCTGGGGCCGCGAACAACACGCGCCGATAGTGCCATGGCGGGGATATGCTCCGGAATCAGGGAGAGTGCGGCCACGCCGGGCGCCTCGAAGGTGAGGATGACGATCCAAGGGGACAAGGCGCATCACGGCGGCTCCTGTCACGACCCGCCCTTCCAGGAGCGACCAGGGGTCTGCCACCCCCGCTTCGATACCATCTTCCCCCTGCCCGACCCCACTCCCGACGCCCCCGAGGTCGCCGCCGAGCACCTCCGCGCGGAGCTGCAGCTGCGGCGCTTCGGTCGGCTCCGCCTCACCATCGACATCGCGCTGGGCAGCGGATTCCTCGCGCCCTACGACCTCGTCGTCGTCCGCCTCGACACCGGCGCCGAGATCATCCGCGTGAAGGCCGATCTCACCGATCCCCACTACCTCCTCGGTCAGGTCGAGCTCGACCTCGAGACGAAGACGGTCGCCGAGTTCCTCGAGGAGTGGCGCCCCGCCTGAGGAGCCCCGAGCCACGCTCTACTGCTTCGTGTAGTCCGCCGAGAAGGTCGACGGGCTCCCGCCCGCCGGGGTGATCGTCTGGGTGACCTTCAGCGGCACCCAGGTCACGGTGAGCTGGTCGCCGTTCACGCCTCCGCCGCTGATCGTGCCGGAACGCTGGGCCGTCAGGTCGACGGTGCTCGTCGTCCCGGTCGAGGAGTCGGTGGTCGTCAGGACGACGCGTCGGGTGGAGCCCTCCGGGACGCTCAGGAGATCGCCCCGGGGGTCGGCGATCGTCGTCCGCAGCGGCTGGAGGATCGTGATGCCCGCCGGAGTGAAGTCGAAGCACTCGGCTCCTCCGAGGACGGCGGTGGACAGGATCGGCTTCGTCGAGCCGAGCGAGGACACCGTCAGGGTCCGGACGATCCCCTCGGACGGACGGCACGACACTCCCAGCCCGCCGCGGGACGTCGAATTCCCGTTCCCGGCCGCGTCGACGACGGGATCGAGGCGGGAGCCCTCCTTCGAGACGGTCATCTTCTCCCAGATGAGGGGGAACGTGGCGGATCCGTCTCCCGTCGTGCTGATGCTGATCGCGTCGACCGTCACGGAGTCGAAGGCGTACGTCATCCCGCCGGGCCGCCTGCACGGCGCCGTGGAGGCGTCGCACGTGCCGACGGCGCCGAGCTGCACGGTCACGTGCGGGATCACCGATCGGGCGTTCACCGCCTTCTCGAACTCGATCGCGATCTTCGCGGTGTCGATGTCGACGACGGTCGTCGTATCGGCCCGCCCGCCCAGGTACTCCGTCAGGGAGCAGAAGCCCTTCCCGTCGACGGCGATGGTCCTGGTGTCGAAGGTGAAGGTGATGAGCGGGGAGCCGGCGGGAGCGCAGCCGTCGGGGAAGCCGAGGGAGGTGTCCTCCGGCTCGGCGCCGGCGGGACCTGCGGGGCCCTGGGGTCCGGTCGCGCCGGTGTCGCCCTTCACGCCCTGGACGCCCGACGGACCGGCGGCACCGGTGTCGCCCTTGACCCCCTGCGGACCGGCGGCGCCCGTGTCGCCCTTCACTCCCTGAGCGCCCGTCGGACCAGCAGCGCCGACCGTGCCGTCAGCGCCGCGCGCGCCCTGGAGGCCCTGGAGCCCCTGCAGACCCTGAGGTCCGACGATGCCCTCCGGACCTCGGGCACCGGGGGCCGCGATCTGCACCCAGACCCCGGTGCCGGCTGCCGGGGAGACCGCGCGGTTATCGGTCACGGCGACGTAGGCGCCGCCTCCGAACGCGACGACGCTCGACGGCGGGCCGGCGCGGTAGGACGACCGCTCGTTCCAGGGCGCGACCGCCGACCAGGCCGCGGTGCCGTCGGCACCGGTCGCACCGGTCGCACCGGTCGCGCCGGTCGCGCCGGTCGCGCCGGTCGCTCCCGTCGCGCCGATCGCTCCAGCGGCGCCGGTCGCACCGACGGCTCCGGTGGCACCCGTTGCACCCGCTGCCCCGTCAGCACCTCGAGCTCCCGTCGCGCCGGTCGCGCCGTCAGCGCCGGTCGCGCCGGTCGCCCCGTCAGCGCCGGTGGCACCAGTCGCACCGGTCGCTCCATCGGCACCGGCTGCACCCGTCGCGCCGTCTGCTCCGGTCGCCCCGGTCGCACCATCAGCACCGGCTGCACCGGTCGCGCCGTCCGCTCCGGTCGCTCCCGTCGCCCCATCGGCACCCGTCGCGCCCGTCGCCCCGGTCGCTCCGGTCGCTCCGTCCGCTCCCGCAACGCCGGCCGGACCCTGCGCACCCGCGGGCCCGGCAGCTCCGTCTGAACCGGCCGCGCCCGTCGCGCCCGTCGCCCCGGTCGCTCCCCTCGCGCCCTGCGGACCCGTCGACCCCTTCGCTCCCGTCGCGCCCTTCGCCCCCGTCGCGCCCTTCGCCCCCGTCGCGCCCTTCGCCCCCGGAGCACCCTTCGCGCCCTGCGGTCCCGTCGCCCCTCGCGGGCCCGTCGCGCCCCGTGGCCCGGTCGCCCCTCGCGGCCCTGTACCGACCGTCGACGACGACGCGACCGCCGTGCGGGCATCGGCCGACGTCGGATCCGTCGCCCAGGCGACCGCGATCTCGCCGGCGGGACCGCAGTGCACCGACGACGCGACCGGACGCAGGGCGCCCGACGCGGGATCGAAGCATCCGTTCTGCGCGGACGCGGCTGCCGGAGTCACGGAGGCGAGGGCGCCTGCTCCCACCAGGAGCAGAGCCGAGACGGCGGCCACTGCTCGAGCGGCTCGGGGGTGCTTCCAGGAAGCGAAGGGCAGCGTCATGTCGGTCCTCGTCGTCGGGGGCCTCGCAGCCTCGTCTGGTGCTGGCGCCTGTGCCGGAGCATCGACTCCACGAGCGGAGCGGCGACCGTTCGCACCCTGTGTGCGAGCAGCGTCACTTTCTCAGGGGAACACCGGTCGATCGAGACCCCAGAACGGCCGATCCGCTCGCGGCAGGACCACCGCAGGATCTCGCCCGCCGTGCAACGCTCAACCCCGAGCCGGCCATGTACTCGGTAGACGCTCGACCGACGAAGGATGGACCCGATGACGCGACGCACACTCGACGACCTGCTCTCCCGCAGCGACCCCGCGAACGACGACCGGGCGCCCGGCGTCCGCACCGCCCTGCACGCCGTGATCGCCGAGACCCGCGAGCGCGCTCCCCGCCGGCCCTCGCGCTCGAGGGCGTGGTGGCTCGCGGCTCCCGTCCTCCTCGTCCCGGGTCTCGTGCTGGCGACCAGCGCCGGCACCGACGTCCGCTCGGTCCCCGACTTCACGATCCCGATCAGCTACACCACCGGCTCCGGCGCGGCGGTGTCGTGCTCGATCGACTACTTCAACGGCGAGATCGACTACCGCGAGGTCACCACCTCCGCGACCGACTACCTGCGCGCGCAGGACTGGAGCGGCGTCGGCCAGCGGATCCACGACGACGCGGTCGCCTACACGACCGACCCCGCCTGGCTGGCCTCGGACATGAACAGCGACGGCCCCGGCCTCTCTGACGAGACGATCCGCTGGCGCGCCTGGATCACCGCGGCGGACGACCACATCCTCGACACAATCCCCGAGGGCGTGATCGTCGAGGGCGACGGCGGCCTGGGCGGCAGCACCGACTGCACAGGAGAGCTGTGATGAGCGCCGGCGAGGCGGCGCCGTCGATGGCGCGCAGCGTCGTCCGCTCCCCCGCGCGCGACCGCGAGGCCGAGATCACGGCCCTGGTCGAGCGGGAGGCAGCGGACCTGCTCCGCTACTTCGCGCGGCGGACGGCGAGCCCCGAGGACGCCGCGGACCTCCTCAGCGACACCCTCCTGATCCTCTGGCGGAAGGAGCGGTCGATCCCCGAGGACGAGACGCGCGCGCGGATGTGGGCGTTCGGCGTCGCCCGGCGGGTGCTCTCGGGCCAGCGCCGCACCGCCACCCGGAGGAGCGCGCTGGTCGAGCGGCTGGCGGAGGAGCTCCGCATCACTCCGCCCGCGCCGGCCGACGACGCGGCCGAGGACGTCCGCGCCGCGATCGCGCAGCTGAAGCCCGTCGACCAGGAGATCATCACCCTCGTGTACTGGGACGGCTTCTCCCTCGCCGAAGCGGCCGAGATCCTGTCCCTCCGCGCCGCAACCGTGCGGAGTCGGCACGCGCGGGCGCGGGCGACGCTGCGGGAGGCGCTGGCGGCGGCGATGTGAGGAGGGGTGCGCAAAACTTCGCCCGGCGCCCCCGCCTGAGTAGCATCCCCCGCATGAGCAGGCTCGTCGTCTCCGTCCTCACCTCGCTCGACGGCCGCTTCGAGGGGCCCGGGCACGACCTCTCGGCGCTGCCGTTCGAGGACGCGTTCAACGACCACAACCTCGAGCTGCTGCGCCGCGCGGGGACGCTCGTCTACGGCGGCCGCTGGTTCCGCGACAACTGGGACAGCTGGAGCGCCGTCGCCGCGGACGGGACGGCGGGCGAGCGGGAGCACGAGACCGCGCGGCTGGTCACGTCGCTCGACGCGCTGGTGATCAGCGACTCCCTGGCTCCCGATCCGGAGGCGCCGTGGGCCGCCACCACCCGGATCGTGCCGCGGGAGCAGGGTCCGGCCGAGATCGAGCGGCTCAAGCAGGCCGACGGAGGCGACCTGCTGATGTTCGGCAGCGGCACGACCTGGAATCCGCTCCTCGAGCAGGGCCTGGTGGACGAGCTGATCGTCCTCGTCGGCGCAGGCCTCGCTGGCGGCGGGACGCCGCTCTACTCCGGGGCGCCGCAGCACGGCCTGCGCCTCCTCGACGCGACGGTTCTGCCGGGCTCTGAGCTGGTGCGGCTCCGCTACGACGCGAGCGGGGCCGGCGGGCGGCCGCACAACCTCCGCTGAGACAGGGCGGCCTCCCTCAGGAGCCCACGCCCCTCCTCTCAGCTGACGTCGTGCGCGCCCGAGGCCGGGGCAGCTGGTGAGAGCGAGCCTCCAGCGGACTCCTCCGGCCGGCGGAGTGCCCGAGCGCACAGCCGGACCCCCAGATGCGCAGTCGCCGCGCCTCCCGCCAGCATCCCGGCCCCCACCACCGTCCACGTCGTCAGGCTGGAGCTCGGCGCGCCGAGCAGACCGTAGAAGAGCCCGACCCCGCTGCCGACCAGAGCGGTCGCGACCAGCGGGATCGCCAACGCCGATCCCTTCTCCGACCGCGTCCACGCCGAGCTGCAGAGAACGGCGACGGCGCCGATCAGCCAGCCGACGCCGGGGATCAGCAGCCAGCCGAAGGCGAAGACCAGGGAGGCCGCGACCGCGAACCACCGACGGCGGAGGACCGTCCGCTCGTCACCGCGATGGACTCCGGCCTCGACTCCGCTCGTCATGCATCGGAGCCTACGGAGACGGGTGGCACCATGCGACGGAGTGGCGCGGGATCAGCCGGACGGCGCCACTCCCTCCTCCGCTCGGTACTGAGGAGCCGGTCCTGCCGAGCCGGTCCTCGAGCGCTGACACTCAGCCCACCTGAGGCGCCTCCCGCCCTGCGCTCACCCCGCGACCGTCAGCGACACCTCGACCGCCACGTCCTCGGGCCCCTCCCCCAGCACCGTCTGCCGCACCTCGACCCCGTCGAGCCGGAGGCCGCGGTCTCCGGCGGCGTCGAAGAGCGCGACGATCGCCGGATGCAGAGTCCCCTCGGGCAGTTCCTCCCCGTCGCGAGGCCGCCAGGTGGCGACCAGCTCGGTGCGCGCCGGGAGGATCGCGGCGAGACCGGCGAGGTCGCCCTCCGCCGACGTCGGCCAGCAGCAGACGAGCTCCGCCGAACCCGGCTCGCCCGCCCGGAGCGCCGTCCAGAAACGTCCCGTCGGCCCGATCCCTGCCGCGTGCACTCGAGTGGCGAGCGCGCCGAAGATCTCGTTCGCCTCGTCGTCGCCCGGTCCGTCGGCCTCGTCCAGCGCGATCGTGAGGACCTGGCCGACGTACGGCTGCGCCGGCATCGTCCGCTCGGCGACCTCGACCGGCACGGCGAGCGCCCGCAGCGCCACCTCGGCGGCCTCGAACGCCCGGTCCTCCTGCTCCCGCTCCGCGAGCACGCGCTCCTTGTGCGCCTGCAGCGCCTCCGCCGCGGTGCCGGCTCGAGTCGCCGCCGCGACCTCGGGCAGCGGCACCCCCGCGCTCCGGAGGGCGCTGATCACGACTCCGGCCCGGACCTGCGCGTCGGCGTACCGACGGTACGACGACCGCTCGTCGACCTCCGCCGGGACCAGCACGCCCTTCTCGTCGTAGTGCCGGAGCGCCTTCACGCTCAGACCCGTGATGCCTGCGTACTCCCCGATGCCCACCATGCCTCCAGCATCCCGTCTCCCCCGGCGGGAGGGTCAACGGGCGGGAGGGGCAACGGGCGGCGAGGTCGACCAGCAGGAGGGTCGACCGGCGGGACGGGTCGACCAGCGGGACGGCCAGCAGCGGAGCCGGGCGGGAGGCGACGCGACCGGCGTCGGCGGACCCGACCCCGCATCACGTCACGCGCCGACCCCTCAGCCCTTGCGCCTCACCGCGCGCTCACCAGCCCACGGGCCCCGCGCTCCCCGCCTCGTACTCGTCCAGCGGAGCGTCGCCCGCGGCCCAGGCGGAGAGCACCGGAGTGATGATGCGCCAGCACTGCTCGGCCACGTCACCGGGGACCGAGAGCAGGGTGTCGCCCTGCAGAATCCCGGCGAGGACCTGCGCGTAGGGGTCGAGCGTGGCCGCGCCGGGCTGCGCCGTCAGGGTGGTGCGCTCGAGGTCGGTCAGCTCGTCGGCGCTGTTCACGACCAGGTCGAGGCTGACGTCGCCGCCCTTGAGGCCGATCCGGAGGACCGTCCCGGCGTCGCCCTCAGCCGCCTGCAGGCCGCGCGGGGGCGTAGCGGCGCGGAAGTGGATCGCCACCTCGCGGCGAGGGTCGCCGATCGCCTTGCCGGAGCGGAGGACGAAGGGGACGCCCGCCCAGCGCGGAGTGTCGACCTGGAGCAGCAGCTGCGCGAGGGTCTCGGTGCCGGTCTCGGGGTCGACGTCGGGCTCGTCGACGTAGGAGGGGAAGAAGCGGCCGTCGACGCGGCCCTCGGTGTAGCGGGCGCGGCGGGCGGAGGAGGGGTCGTCGCGCCAGAGCCGCACGGCGCCGAGCACCTCGGCCATGCGCGCGTGGACCTCGTCGGGCGCGACCTCGTCGGGGCGCTCCATCGTGGTCAGCGCGAGCACCATCAGGAGGTGGCTCTGCAGCATGTCGCGCAGCGCGCCGGTCTTCTCGTAGAAGGCCGCGCGGCCCTCGATGCCGAGCGTCTCGTCGTAGACGATCTCGACCTTCTCGATCCACTCGGCGCTCCAGCTCGCCTCGAGCATGCTGTTGCCGAAGCGCAGGCCCAGCATCCCGAGCACGGTCGCGTTGCCGAGGAAGTGGTCGATGCGCCAGAGGCGGCTCTCGGGGAGGACCTTCGCGAACGCCGCGTTGAGGGCGATCGCGTCGTCGAGGTCCTCGCCGAACGGCTTCTCGATGGCGACGACCAGCTCCTCGGGCAGGTCGAGCTCGGCGAGCGAGTCGGCGACCTTGTGCCCCATCGCCGGCGGCAGGGCGACGTAGAGCACCGGAGTCGACGGGCAGGCGTCGAGGAGGGCCTTCAGCTGCTCCGGGTCGGAGGCGTCGGTGGCGACGAAGCGCGCGCGCGACGCGAGGGCCTCGACCGTGTGCGCGGCGACTCCGGCCGCCTCGAGGCTGCGGCGGACGAGGCTCTGCCACTCCTCGTCGGTCTGGGGCGTGCGCGCCGCGCCGATCAGCGTGAGCTCGAGGTCGCGCGCGAGCTCGGCCACCCGGCCCAGGCCCGGCAGCAGCAGCCGCTCGGTGAGGTCGCCGCCCGCTCCGAGGATCGCGATGCTCCGCCGCTCGCTCCCCAGTGCCGCGGCCTCGGGGATTCCGATCTGCTCCGTCATGGTGTCTCCCTCGTAGCCGTCGTGAGTCAGCGGCCACAGTACGCGCCGGGCCCTGGCGTGAGGCCGGGAGCCGGGAGGGGTTGAGGAAGCGGGCGCGGAGTGGCAGGGCGGCGCGGTCGGGAGCGAGAGAGCTGGACAACCTCCGCTGAGACGCGGCCTGCCGTGTCGGGGCAGGGACCCCCCTTCTCAGCCGACGTCGGGCCGCGACCCACGACGCCCGGCCCGCCGCAGCCGTCCCGCACAGCACGTCATCCCTCTCCGGTACCGTCCGGCGGTACCCTGCCCGCATGCGCCTGCGCCAGGTCGTCCTCGACACGGAGGACGCCCGCGCCCTCTCCGCCTTCTACCTCGCCCTGCTCGGCGGCGAGTACCGCCCCGGCGACGAGCCGCCCGCGGACGGCTCGGACGACGAGGCGGAGTGGGACGCGATCGTCACCGCCGACGGCGCGAAGCTCACGTTCCAGCGGGTGGCCGCCCTGCCGCGCGCGACCTGGCCGGAGGGGCCCGTCCCGCAGCAGCTGCACCTCGACTTCATGGTCGCGGACGCCGACGAGCTCGACCGGCAGAAGACCCGGGCGCTCGCTCTCGGCGCCGAGCTGATCGAGGACAGGAGCGAGGACCCGGAGGAGTCGCTCCACGTCCTCGCCGATCCGGCCGGCCACCCGTTCTGCGTCTTCGTCGCGCCCGACTACCCGGCGGAGTAGGGGCGCGCGGCTTCCGCGAGCCGCACGCGTCGGATCACATGCCGGTGATCGTGACCGTCGTCGCCGCCGCGATCACCGCGGCTCCCGTGACGCTCGCGGCGGTTCCCGCGAGGACGGCGGCGGCCGCCGGCCCTGCCCAGTGCTGCGCCGCGAGCGACCGGATCGCCTGCCGGTCCGGGATACCGGGCCTCGGCGAGAGCGCTCCGGCCGCGTCGAGCAGGCCGATGAGCGCCGCGTCCGACGGAAGAGGCGCCGTCCGAGCCGCGAGGACCTCGGCGACCCGGATCCGCAGCCGCTCGTCCTCCGCCGGCTCCACGGCGGCGACCCGCTCGAGGAGGGCGGCCCGCAGCTCCCTCCGAGTGAGGCGGGCGATCCACCAGGAGACGCTGCGCGGTGCTCGCTCCGCTGCGATCCACCCGAGGGCCCCGTCGAGCACGGCGTCCCCGAGCGCGGACCGCTCCGACCCGAGGGCGACGGCTCCGGCGTCCACCTCGACGCGCCGCTGGAGGGAGAGCTCGGCGAGGACGGAGGCGGCCAGGACGGTGTCGAGGGCACCCGACGAAGCCGCGGGCCGCCCGTCGCTCCGCCGCAGCAGGAGGAGGAGAGCGACGGGGAGGGGCGGCTGCCCGGCTCCGGGGGGCGCAGCTGCCGGCGGGGTGGTGGGAGCGGGCTGTTCCGAGGAGTTCCGTGTCGAGTCGGCCATCCCTCGAGCCTGACCCCCGACCCGTCGAGTCCGCATCCGCCGGGCGACGGGTCCTCCGTCGTCCGACCGATCGACCGGCCGGACCCGCCCGAGAGCCGAGGTCGCGCCCCGAAGCGGACCGCTCCTCCGCCACATCGGGCGTCAGACCACCCCCGCCGCCGTCCCCGACACGATCAGGTCGGCGCGGTCGCGGGTGGCCTCGATCAGCAGCGCGTTCCGCCCGTCGACCTCGGAGGCCCAGGCGGAGGCCGCCTCGGGGGCACGGCCGAAGGAGACGTGGCGGTCGACCAGGCGCTCGAAGCGCTCGGTCTCGGGAGTCGCGCAGAACCAGGCCTCGTCGAACTCGGCGCGCAGCAGCGCCCACGGGCCCTCGTCGACGAGGAGGTAGTTGCCCTCCAGCACCACGAGCGACGCCGAGGGGTGCACGGCCAGCGCGCCGGCCACTCCCTCGTCGACGGTCCGCTCGAAGGTGGGCGCGTAGACGACGTGGTCGGTCTCGGCGCGCAGCCTCCGCACCAGGGCGAGGAAGCCCCAGCCGTCGAACGTGTCGAGGGCGCCCTTGCGATCGTGGCGGCCGAGCTCGTCGAGCGTGGCGTTGGCGAGGTGGAAGCCGTCCATCGGCACGAAGGCGGCGGTCCCCTCCCCCGCGAGCTCGTTCGCGCGGGCGACCACGGCCCGGGCGAGCGTGGTCTTGCCGGCCCCGGGGCTGCCGGCGATCGCGACGATCGCGCGGCGGCCCGGCGAGGTCAGCGCGAGCGCGCGCCCGGCCAGCTCGTCGAGGCCGGGCCGCACCGCGTCGGGCGCGACCTCGGTCTCAGGCCTCGCCACGGCTGCTCTCCAGCGCGTTCACCAGGAAGCCGTGGGCGTGGCGGGCGAGCGCGGGGCCGTCGTTCCAGAGGTTCCGCCACACGGCCAGGTCGTTCGAGAGGGTCGGCGAGACGACGGCCGACGAGAACGACTCGAAGGTGATGGGTCCGCGGTAGTCGATCGCGGCGAGGGCGTGGAAGAACGTCGTGAAGTCGAGATGGCCGCTGCCGAGGTAGCCGCGGTGGTTCTCTCCGATGTGGACATACCCGAGACGATCCCCGACCAGCAGCACCGGGCGGAAGAAGTCGTCCTCCTCGATGTTCATGTGGTACGTGTCCAGGTGGATCAGGACGTTGTCGGCGCCGATGTCGTCGGCGAGGCGCAGGGCGTCCGCGGCGGTGTTGATGACGTTGGTCTCGTAGCGGTTGCAGATCTCGAGGCCGAGGGTCATGCCCTTCGTCGAGGCCTCGGCGGCGAGGTCGGTCAGCACCGAGACGACGTTCGCGCGGCCCGCGGCCGAGAGGGGCGCGCTGTACTTGCCGAGCGCGCTGTAGAGGGCGCCGGTGAAGTGGGTGCCGCCGAGCGCGTGGGTGGTCTCGAGGGAGTCGGCGAGCAGCTTCGCGCCGCGGGCCACCACCTCCGGGTCGTCGCTGGAGACGTCGGCCGAGAAGGCGAGGCCGCGCGAGCAGACGATGCCGAGGTCGTTCGCCTCGAGGGCGGCGCGGGCGGAGGCGGTGTCGAGGTTCTGCACGTCGTGCAGCGAGAGCTCCAGCAGGTCGAATCCGGCCGCCTTGGTCTGCTCGATCGTCGCGGTCACTTCGTCGGGGGTGGTGCCGCCGGCGAAGACGAGGGCGTGCACTCCGAGAGGGTTCGTGGTCATGGTGGTGCTCCTTGGTTCGAGAGGTTCAGGGGCGGCGTCGGGCCGCGGGGTCGGTGTCGAGCAGGTCCGCGAGGAACGCGTGGCCGGAGGTCGCGAGGGCGACGGGGTCGTGCCAGAGCTCGCGCCAGAGGCCCATGCCCTCGGCCGAGGCCGGGGGCTGGACGGCGGGCGAGAAGCTCTCGAGGGTGAGCGGACCGCGGTAGCCGGAGTCGGCGAGCGCCGCCGCGAGCCCGGTCCAGTCGGTGCTCCCGGTGCCCAGCTCTCCGCGGTGGTTCTCGGAGGCGTGGAGGTAGCCGAGCAGGTCGCCGGCGTCGCGGACGGCGCTCGCGAGGTCGACCTCCTCGAGGTGGGCGTGGAACGTGTCGAGATGCAGGAGCACGTTCGGCGCGTCGAGCTCGCGGAGGAACGCGGCGGTCTGGGCGGCCGTGTTCAGCAGGTTGCTCTCGTAGCGGTTCACGTACTCCGCTCCGACGACGACGCCGACGGGAGCGGCGGCCGCGGCGACCCTCCGCAGCACGTCGAGCGAGCGCGAGCGGGCAGCCGCGTCGGCCGCGTGCTCGTACTTGCGCATGGCCGAGTAGGTGACTCCGCCGACGTACCGCGCGCCGATCTCCTCGGCGAACCGCACGGCCGCCAGGAGCCGCTCCTCGCCGCGGCCGGCCGTGGCCTGGTCGGTGATGTCGGAGTCGGCGTCCAGCGCGAGCGAGACGACCGCGTCGATCCCGTGCTCGTCGAGCAGGTCGGCGGTCCACGCGGAGGCGTCGGGGTCGGCGGGAGCCGGGATCTCGATCAGGTCGAAGCCGATCGAGGCGGCGGCGCCGATCGCGCGGCGCCCCGACTCCGGCGTCCAGTCGCCGACGAGCAGGCCCGCGTGGACCCCGATCGGCGACGAGCGCTCCGTGCTCCCGCGGTGCAGGAACTCGGGGTGCATCAGGCGGCCTTCGCGCCCGTGATCAGCGAGACGAG
>NZ_PSUC01000049.1:0-24006 GCF_002931635.1 Rathayibacter sp. AY2B7
CCGCGAGGCGAGTGCCCGCGAGACGGGTGCCGGTGGGACGACTGCCCGCGAGTCGAAGATGCTCTTCAGGCGGCCGCCGCTGAGCTGCTGGAGCAGCCACTCGCTGCTGCCGACGGGACGCTCCGGCTCGGGTCGCTCCGGCTCGGCACGCTCCGGCTCGGAGGTCTCCGATCCGGCAGGCTCGGACCCGCGGCGCTCCGGCTCCGGGTGCTCGCCGCCTCCCGGGCCCCCGCCGCGTCCCCCCTCGTCGACCATCAGCTCAGGCCGAGGTCGGCCAGACCGATCGCGGCGAAGTACGGGTAGCCGGCGTCCTCGATGATCTCGCGGGCCCCGGTCGCGCGATCGACGACGACGGCGACTCCTGCGATCTCGGCGCCGACCTCGAGCAGGGCCTCGATCGCCTTCAGCGGCGAGCCGCCGGTGGTGGACGTGTCCTCGACGACGACGACGCGCTTGCCCTGGAGGTCGGGGCCCTCGACCTGCCGGCCGCGGCCGTGGTCCTTGGGCTCCTTGCGCACGACGAACGCGTCGTAGGCGAGACCGCGGGCGGCGCCCTGGTGGAGGATCGCGGCGGCGATCGGGTCGGCGCCCATGGTGAGGCCTCCGACGGCGTCGACGCGCTCGATCGGCGCGATGAGGTCGAGCATGACCTGCCCGATCAGCGGCGCGACGCGGTGGTCGAGGCTCACGCGGCGCAGGTCGACGTAGTACGACGCCTTCTTGCCGCTCGTGAGGGTGAAGTCCCCGTGGAAGACGGCGTCGGAGCCGATGTACTCGATGAGCTGCTGGCGTGCGTCGGTCACGCGCCTACTCTACGGGGCGACCCCTCCCCCGCTCGGGAGCGCGCCCGCTGCGGCGTGCTCGCCCGCCTCGTCGCCTCCTCCGCGGAACTGGGTCATGTACAGCTCGTAGTAGGCACCGCGCTGCTTCAGGAGCGCATCGTGCGCGCCCTGCTCGACGATCCGGCCCGACTCCATCACCAGGATGGTGTCGGCATCGCGGATCGTGGAGAGCCGGTGCGCGATGACGAACGAGGTCCGGTCGGTGCGGAGCGCGTTCATCGCGTGCTGCACGAGCAGCTCCGTGCGGGTGTCGACCGAGGAGGTGGCCTCGTCGAGGATCAGCAGCGACGGGTTCGCGAGGAACGCGCGCGCGATCGTGATCAGCTGCCGCTCGCCCGCCGAGACGCTGCCCCCGTCGGCGTCCAGCACCGTGTCGTAGCCGTCGGGCAGCTGGCGCACGAAGCGGTCGACCATGGTGGCCTTCGCCGCGTCGACGATCTCCTCGTCGGTCGCGTCCAACCGCCCGTAGCGGATGTTCTCGCGGATGGTGCCCTGGAAGAGCCACGCGTCCTGCAGCACCATGCCCACGCGCGAGCGCAGATCGCCGCGCGCGAGGCTCGTGATGTCGACACCGTCGAGCAGGATGCGCCCTCCGGTGAGCTCGTAGAAGCGCATGACCAGGTTGACCAGCGTGGTCTTGCCCGCCCCGGTCGGACCGACGATGGCGACCGTCTGCCCGGGCTGCGCCGAGAAGGTCAGGTCCTCGATCAGCGGCTGCTCCGGGTCGTACGAGAACGAGACGCTCTCGAACTCCACGTGGCCGTCGGTGCGCTGCGGGAGCGACGCGGTCGCCGTCTCCGGCTCCTGCTCCTCGGCGTCGAGCAGCTCGAACGTGCGCTCGGCCGAGGCGACGCCGGACTGCAGCATGTTCGCCATGCTCGCCAGCTGGGTCACCGGCTGCGTGAACTCGCGCGAGTACTGGATGAACGCGGTCGCGTCGCCGAGCGTCAGCTGACCGGAGGCGACCCGCAGGCCGCCGACCACGGCGATGAGCACGTAGGAGAGGTAGGAGACGAAGGTCATCGCGGGCATGATCATGCCCGAGACGAACTGGGCGCCGAACGAGGCGGTGTAGAGGCTGTCGTTGCGGCGGTCGAACTCCTCGAGCATCTCGCGGTCGCGGCCGAAGGCGCGGACGATCTCGAGCCCGGAGAAGGTCTCCTCGATGTGGCCGTTGAGCGCGCCCGTGTTCTTCCACTGGGCGGCGAAGAGCTTCTGGGAGCGGGCGCCGATCACGCCCGCGATCACGCCCGAGAGCGGGATCGAGATCAGCGCGATCAGCGCGAGCTGCCACGAGACGATGAACATCATCGCGGCGATGCCGATGATGGTGAGCACCGACTGCACCAGCTGCGAGAAGGCCTGCTGCAACGCCGTCTGGATGTTGTCGACGTCGTTCGTGACGCGCGACATCACGTCGCCGCGCTGCCGGGTGTCGAAGAAGCGCAGCGGGAGGCGGTTGAGCTTCGCCTCGATGTCCTGGCGGAGGTCGAAGACAACCCGCATCACGAGGCCGTTGAGGATGTAGCCCTGCGCCCACATGAGCACCGACGCGACGACGTACATCAGCAGCACGATGATGATCAGGCGGCCGAGGACCACGAAGTCGATGCCCGCGCCGGGCACGATGTCGGTCTTGGCCAGCATGTCGGCGAAGGTGCCGTTGCCCGAGGCGCGCTGCTGCTCGATGATCTGCTCGAGCGGGACGCCGGCGGGGAGCTGGGAGCCGATCACGCCGTTGAAGATCGTGTCCATCGCCTGCCCGAGGATCTTGGGCGCGATGACGGTGAGGACGACCGACAGCGAGACCAGGGCGACCACGAGGACCATCAGGGCGCGCTCGGGGCCGAGCAGCGAGAAGAGGCGCTTGGCCGAGGGCCAGAAGTTCTGCGCCTTGCGGGCGGGCGGCCCGTCCCCGAACATGCCGCCGTCGCCCTCGCCGGGCTCGAACTCGGGCTCAGGGGACGTCGTCTCCTCGGGGGCGGTGGTGTCGCGTGTGCGCGCCATCTCAGGACACTCCTTCGACGCTCAGCTGGGATTCGACGATCTCGCGGTAGGTCGCGTTCGTCTCGAGGAGCTCGTCGTGCGTGCCGCGGCCGACGACGCGGCCCGCGTCGAGCACGACGATCTGGTCGGCGTGGCGGATGGTCGACACCCGCTGGGCCACGATGATCACGGTCGCGTCGGTGGTGGCGTCGGCCAGCGACTCCCGCAGCCGCGCATCGGTCGCGACGTCGAGCGCCGAGAACGAGTCGTCGAACAGGTAGACCCGCGGCTTCGCGACGAGGGCGCGCGCGATGCAGAGCCGCTGGCGCTGCCCGCCGGAGACGTTGGTGCCGCCCTGCGAGACCGGCTCGTCGAGCCCGTGCTCCTTGCTCCGCACGAAGTCCTCGCCCTGGGCGATGCGCAGCGCCTCCCACAGCTCGGCGTCCGTCGCGTCGGGGCGGCCGAAGCGCAGGTTCGAGGCGATCGTCCCCGAGAAGAGGTAGGGGCGCTGGGGCACGAGCCCGATCACCTCGGCGAGCTGCGCCCGGTCGAGGGAGGAGACGGGCACGCCGTCGATCGTGACGGTGCCCTCCTGCGGGTCGAACAGGCGCGGCACGAGGCCGAGCAGGGTCGTCTTGCCGGCGCCGGTGGAGCCGACGACGGCCGTGGTGCGGCCCGGCTCCGCGACGATGTCGATGCCCGAGAGCACGGGGCGCTCGGCGCCCGGGTAGCCGAAGACGACCCCGGAGAACTCGACGCGGCCGCGCGCGGGCGTCGGGACTCCGCCCTCGGGCGTGGTGAGGCTGGTGCGGGCGTCGAGCACCTGCTGGATCCGCTCGGCGCAGACGACCGCGCGCGGGATCATCATCACCATGAAGACGCCCATCATCACGGCGGTGAGGATCTGGAGGAGGTACTGCAGGAACGCGGTGAGCGAGCCCACCTGCATCTGACCGGCGTCGACCCGCTGCCCGCCGAACCACAGCACGGCCGCGGTGGCCAGGTGCAGGATCATCATGATCGCGGGGAACATCAGCACGAAGATGTTGCCGACCTTGATCGACACCTCGGTGATCGCCGCGTTGGCCTTGCGGTACCGCTCGGACTCGAACGGCTCGCGCACGAAGGCGCGCACCACGCGGATGCCCGTGATCTGCTCGCGCAGCACGCTGTTGATCCCGTCGATCCGGTCCTGCATGAGGCGGAACAGCGGCAGCAGCAGGAACACCAGGAAGCCGACCACGACGAACAGCAGCGGCACCGACACCCAGACCAGCCAGGAGAGGCCGGCGTCCTCACGCAGGGCGAAGACGATGCCGCCGACGCACATGATCGGCGCGGAGACCATGAAGTTGAGGGTCATCAGCACGAGCATCTGCACCTGCTGCACGTCGTTCGTGCCGCGGGTGATCAGGGTGGCCGTGCCGAAGCCGCCGACCTCGAGCCCGCTGAGCGAGTCGACGCGGCGGTAGACGTCGCGGCGCAGGTCGCGGCCGACGGACATGGCGGTGCGGGCGCCGAAGTAGACGGCTCCGATCGCCGCGGCGACCTGCACGACGCAGACGCCGAGCATGGTCATGCCGGTGCCCCAGATGAAGTCGGTGTCGCCGCGGCCGATGCCCTGGTCGATGATCTCGGCGTTGAGGCTCGGCAGGTAGAGCGCGGCGAGCGTCGCGACGAGCTGCAGCACGACGACGGCGGCCACCCAGCGCGCGTAGGGCTTCGCGTAGGCGGAGGCGAGGCGGAGCAGGATCATGGGTCCTCCTGAGGGGCGGAGCAGGAGCGGGAGGGGTGGGGACCGGGCTGGGGAGCGCGGAGCGCCGAGGAGCCCGTCGGGCCCGCACGGCGCGGGCGGCGGCGGCGTCCGGACGGCACGACGAACGGCCGGTCGGGACGGCGCTAGACAACCATCGACCACCGACACCGGTTCCGCAATCCGCCGAGGGGATGACTCCCCCGGCCCGCGGCCGCCGGGACGCGCGGAGGACGCGCAGGAGACGTGTCGGCGGCGGCTCCTACACTTCCAGGATGCGCATCGCCACCTGGAACGTGAACTCCATCCGGGCCCGCACCGGCCGCGTCGTCGACTGGCTCGTGCGCGAGGACGTGGACGTCCTCGCCATGCAGGAGCTCAAGTGCAAGCCCGAGCAGTTCCCGCACGAGGCCTTCGCCGACGCCGGCTACCACGTCGAGATGGTCGGGCTCAGCCAGTGGAACGGCGTCGGCATCGCCTCGCGCCTGCCGATGGAGGACGTGCAGATCGGCTTCCCGGGCATGCCCGGCTTCGCGAAGGAGGCGGCGGCCGACGGCTCCTACCCGCTCGAGGCCCGCGCGATCGGCGCCACGGTCGACGGCGTGCGCGTCTGGAGCCTCTACGTCCCGAACGGCCGCGCGGTCGACGACCCGCACTACCTCTACAAGCTCGAGTGGCTCGCAGCTCTCGAGGCGAGCACCCGCGAGTGGCTGGCCGCCGAGCCCGACCTGCCGCTCGCCCTGGTCGGCGACTGGAACGTCGCGCCGCTCGACAGCGACGTGGGCGACCCGAGCCTCGGCCCCGGATCGACGCACGTCTCGATCCCCGAGCGCGCCGCCTTCGCCGCCTTCGAGGACGCGGGCCTGCGCGACGTCGTCCGCCCGCTCGTGCCCGAGGGCTACACCTACTGGGACTACAAGCAGCTCCGCTTCCCGCGCAACGAGGGGCTGCGGATCGACTTCGTGCTCGGCTCCCCCGCGTTCGGCGAGCTCGTCACCGGCGCCTCGATCCACCGGGACGAGCGCAAGGGCGACGCCCCGAGCGACCACGTCCCGGTCGTGGTCGACCTCGACCTGGAGACGACCCTCGACGACGACCGCCCGATGATCTTCTGAGCATGGCCTCGTCGAAGAAGAAGCGCGCGCGGGCCCAGGCCGCCTCGGCCGGCGCCTCCCGCCCCGCCGCCCGACCCACGACGGCACGCCCTGCGACCGCCCGCCCCGGAGCCGCGCACGACGAGTTCCGGTCCGACGCCTACCGCTCGGTGGGCGAGATCATCGCCGCCGGGAAGCCGCGCCGGCGCCGCTGGGACCTCGTGCTCTCGATCCTCGGCTGCCTCGCCCTCGGCCTGCTCACGATCGTGCTCGGCTACCTCGCCGCGATCCTCTCGGTCTTCCCCGCGCAGTGCGAGGGCCAGAACTTCGCCTGCGACTTCGACCGGATCGACTGGGGCGTCTCGATCGCGCTGATCGGGCCGCCCGCGCTGACGCTGATCGCCGTGGCCGTGACGGTCGTGCGCTACCTCGTGGGCCGTCGCGCGTTCCTCGTGCCGGTCATCGGGTTCGTGCTCTGCATCGCCACCGCGTTCCTCGCCTCCTCGCTCGTGACGAGCTCGATCCCCGGGTCGGCGCTGGTCTAGCACCGACCCGGGGGCGCGTCAGCGGTCGGGCGGGCGGCGCTGGTCCAGCACCGACCCGGGGCGCCGACCGCCGGCGAGGTCAGCCGCAGGCGGGCTCGTCGTTCAGCGTCACCGCGGTGGGGTTGATCATCGGGGTCACCCGCACGGTCTGGTCGCCGAAGCCGGAGGCGTCGCCGGCGCTGAACTGCACGTCGAACGTCTCGGACTGGCCGGGCGAGAGCTGCACGGCGACCTTCGAGACGGGACGGCCGAGGTCGTCGAGGCTCTCGGGTCCGTAGCCGGTGCCGTCGGCCCAGGCCGCGCTCGACACCGTGGTCCCGGGAGGGCCGTAGACGTAGATGTTGGTGACGAAGTCGCCCAGGGGGTACGCACCGCGCCCGCCGGCCGCGGCGACGTAGCCGGGCAGCGTCCGAGCGACCGCCTTCGAGATCGTGTTGGTCACGGTGACGGAGGTGGTGAAGACCGCGCCGGAGGCGGCGCACCGGCCCGCGCTCGACTGCGTGACCGCCGTGCTCAGGTAGTAGTCCATCTTCGAGCCGCCCGAGGCGTCCTGGAAGAACACTCCGGTGGTCGTGCCGTCGGTCGTCGTCTGCGGCAGGACCCCCGCGATCGGCGTGGGCGCGAGGAGCGCCTGCTCGTCGGCGTCGGAGCTGTAGGCGAGGATGCGGCTCTCGTCGACCGCCTTCACGATCGCCGGGAGCATCTTCGTCGGCTCCATCTCGCCGCCGAGGATCTTGCCCAGGATCGTCGCGCTCGCCTCCGAGAAGAACTCGTCGGTGCGCTCGGCCACGACCGACTCCGGGTAGCGGAAGTAGACCTCGTTGAGCAGGGTCGAGACGGTGTTCTCGCTCGTGAGGACCGTGCCGTCGGTGAGGGTCACCGGCCCGGTCGAGCCGAGGAGGTAGGAGAGGGCGACGGGGTCGATCGCGAGGACGCCGTCGATCCTCTGCTCGGGGAACTTCTGCGCCCAGAACTGCGAGGCGATCGAGGCGGCCGTCGGGAAGTCGGGGCGGCTGGTCGAGACGTTGAAGGTCGTCGCCATGTTCTCACCGATGGTGTCGAGCGCGCTCTGGTCGACGGTGACGGGAGCCAGACCGCGGAAGTCGCCGCTGCCCAGCTGACGGCCGATCGAGATCGCGCCGCCGTCGACGTCGAGCTGCATCACCGACGACGCGCCGCCGCCCAGAGCCTGCGACTCCGCCAGGTTCTGGAACATCACCAGGTAGTGGCGCGGACCGGACGCTCCGAGGGAGTCGGGGAGGATCGCGGTGAGCGGCTCGACCTGCTCCATCGCCGCGGTCGCGGTGGCCAGCTGCGGAGTGAAGGAGTCGAGCGCGGAGGCGACCTGCGGCACCAGCGGGCCGCGGTCGATGCCCTCGACGCGGGTCTGCGCCGCGTCGACGACCTCCTTGGCGACGGTGATCTTCTGCGACAGCTCGGTGATCGCCGCGAGGTCGACCCTGCCGTCGACGGGCTTGAGGATGTCGAGCGAGGTCGTGGAGAGCGGCGTGACGATCCGGCCGGAGACGTCGTCGGCGATCTCGGTCGCGGCGCGGACCGCGGACAGGTTCGGCCCGAGGACGGGCACCACCTCCATCACCCGCCACACCGGGTCCTCGGTCTCGTCGCGCGCCTCGCCGGTGAGGGTCGCGATCCGGCCCGCGGTCTCCTCCGCACCGGAGGTGTCGAACGTCGTCAGCCTGTCCGTCACCTGCGATACCAGCGGGATCGCCTCGGTCAGCTTGTCGCGGACGGTCATCGCCTTGTCGTAGGTGCGCACGCCGAGGAGCACCGCGACGACGGCGCCGATCAGCAGGACCAGGAGGACGATCAGCGTGATCCAGAGGCCGCGACGGCGGCGCGGCCTGCCGCGGGCGGATCGGTCGGCGGACGTGGTGGTGCTCATTCGAGAGAGCCTAAGCGACGGTCGGCGGAGTGCGACCGGGCCCGCGCCACCGGCCCCGTCCCAGGACGAGGGACACGCGACGCGGATGCGCGGGCCGTCCGGCGCCTCCGCCGGGACCGAGCGGGAGGCGGGGATGCTGCTCCGCTCAGCCCAGCAGGAGGGACACCCCGATGAGCACGGGCACCGCGGCGACCGTGGTCACGAGGGCCGTGTCGCGGGCGACGGCGACGCCCCGGTCGTAGCGCGAGGCGAAGGTGAAGATGTTCTGCGCGGTCGGCAGCGCGGCGGTCACCGTCACCACGAAGAGGTGCTCGGAGTCGAGGTGAAACGCGAAGCGCCCCAGCAGCAGCGCGACCGCCGGCATCACCAGCGACTTGAGGACGGAGGCGACCACCACCTCGACCCGCGCCGGCCCCGCCTCCAGCGGCCGCTGCCCGCGCAGCGACATGCCGAAGGCGATCAGCACCAGCGGGATCGACGCGTTGCCGATGATCGAGAACGGCTGCAGCACGGGCGCGGGCAGCTCCACGCCGGTGAGGGCGACGACGAGGCCGAGGGCGGAGGCGATGATCATCGGGTTCCGCAGCGGCTGCGTGAGGATCGCACCGACCGAGGTCCGCCCGCTCGTCGAGACGTCGAGCAGCGTCAAGATCGTCGGTGCGAGGACGATCAGCTGCAGAAGGAGCGTCGGGGCCACCCACTGCGGATCGCCCAGCACGTAGATGGCGACCGGCAGTCCGATGTTGTTGGCGTTGACGTAGGAGGAGGCCGCGGTCCCGATCACCGTCTCCGGCAGCGGGCGGGGGAAGAGCAGCCGCGAGGCCAGCACGTAGAGCAGGGCGACGGTCAGCACCGTCAGGAGCGAGACGAGCAGGAACGAGGAGAAGAGGACGGAGACGTCGGCCCGCGACAGCACGGTGAACAGCAGCGCCGGCGTCGTGACGAAGAAGGCGATCCGCGACAGGATCAGCCGGCTCTCGGGCGGGACGATCCGGAACCGCGCGATCAGGTAGCCGACCGCGATGACGACCCCGATGATCGAGAAGCCGGTGAGCACGCCCTCCACGCCGCCGCCTCCCCGCCGCGGCCCGTCCGCTGTCGCGCCTCCACCCTAGGCAGTGGCCGGGCGTTGCAGCGCCGGCGCGACGCGCTTACGGTGTGCGGCATGCCGCATCTCGAGGTCCCCGGCGCGAGCCTCCACTGGGAGGCGGACGGCCACGCCTCCGCGCCCGCCCTGCTGCTCGTGCACGCGGGCATCGCCGACCTGCGGATGTGGGATCCGCTCGTCCCCGACCTCTCCCGCGACCGGCTGGTGGTCCGCTACGACGTCCGCGGCGCGGGCGGAACGAGCACGGAGGACGTGGAGTACGACCCGCGCCGGGACGCCCTGGACGTGCTCGACCACCTCGGCGTCGAGCGCGCGGTGGTCGTCGGCTGCTCGCGGGGCGGAACGCTCGCGCTCGACCTGGCGCTCGAGCATCCGGAGCGGGTGACCGGCCTGGTCGTGATCGCCCCGGGCCTGGCGGGCTTCGACTACCCCGCGCTGACGGCGGAGGAGGAGCGCCGCTTCGGGGAAATCGAGGCGCTGGAGCTCGCGGGCGAGCGGGAGGCCGCGGCGATCGTCGAGGCGGAGCTCTGGGCCGTGGGTCCCGACCGCTCCGCGGACGACGTGGCTCCGGAGTTCCTCGCGCGGGTCCGGGAGCTCGCGCTCACGGGCGTCGGCCATGAGGCGGAGGCCCCCCGCCCGGTGGATCCCTCCGGGCCGGCGGGCGAGCGGCTCGGGGAGATCGCCGTGCCGACCCTCGTCGTGGCGGGCGCGCACGACCTCTCGGAGTCGCTGCCGGTCTGCGAGCACCTCGCCGCCGAGGTGGGCGGTGCCGAGCTGCACGTGCTCGAGGACGCGGCGCACCTGCCCAGCCTCGAGCACCCGGAGGAGTTCCTCGCGGTGCTGCGGCCGTGGCTGGAGCGCCACGGGATCTGATCAGGCCACGGCGGCCAGGTCGAACGCCCAGTCCACGTAGAGCTCCGGCGGCTCGCCCTGCTCGACGAGGTCGATCCGGTCGAAGCCGGCCTCGACGCAGGTCGCGCCGGCGTCCAGGTCGCTCTCCGCCACGAAGGCGTGCACGAAGCGGGGCACGGGGAACGCCGCCGCCTCCTCGAGCAGCATCCGCACGGCGTCCGCGGTGATGCCGCGGGCGTGCGGAGCGATGCTCCACGCCGCCTCGTAGGCGACGACGCCGCGCGAGCAGCCGTACCAATAGCCGATGGAGCCGACGGAGAGTCCGTCCAGCTCGACCACGTAGAAGAACGCGTCGCCGTCCGCCCAACCGCGCAGGTAGCGGTCGTGGCGCACGAGGATCTCGCTCTCGCTCTCGAGTCCGCCGCCCGCGTGCGCGAGGGTGTCGCGCAGGACGGAGGCGTCCGCCTGCGGCCAGGGGAGCAGGCGGAGGTTCTCGGGGCGGTGGTCGATGCTGGCTGTTCTCTGGTCGCTTCCGGGTTCGGGTCCCGTCACGCGCTCCGATCCTCTCTCTCAGGATGGCTCGCCGATCGAGCGCGCCGCCAGGGTGTTCGGCGCGCCTGTCCGATCGGATGTCTCCGCACTCGGGATGCGGACACGGTGTGGCCCCATCTTCGACCCGATCAGGGGAGGGAAACGGAAGCGGTGAGGAATCTAGCCCCGGACGGGGGGTGGCACCTGCACAACACCTGGGCAACCGCTGACCGCGGGGCCTCCGAGGGGCGGCGGAGACGTGCGCCCGCCCCCGCGAGATCGCCGCTTCGCTCCGCCGAGACGCAAGAAAAGCGCGCGCACGAGCCCATACGCTCGGAGTCGGAGCGCGTTCCGCTCCTGCAGCCCCGTATCACCAGCGTGAGGAGGATCACCATGTCGCAAGCCGTGCAGAGCACCGTCGTCGGAGAACCCGAGGTCGTCGAGGACCGCGTGGAGGACTCCGCCGCCTGGCTCGACCTGAAGGCGGCCGCCGCCGCCCTGCAGCCGCTCCAGTCCCAGGACGGCTCGCTCGCCGAGCCTGAGCGGCTCGAGGAGGCGCGCACCCTCGTCGAGCGGATCGTCGCCGGCGTCCGCACCCTCGCCCCCGCGTTCCCGCACGACGCCGCGTACCTCGACGCGCTGGTCGTCGACCTCGAGCGCTGGAGCGCCGGCGCCCTCGGCCTGCCCGACTTCCTCGACTCGCTCACGGCGTTCCAGCCGCAGCTCGAGCGCGTCGACGGCCGCCGCCACCTCGTCGTCTTCCCCATGTACACCCAGAACGGCAGCCGCGACCGCCACGTCGAGGCCGTCCTCGTCGAGGTCGTCTGGCCGCGGTTCGTCGCCGAGCTGGAGGCGGGCGACTACTCCAACGCCCTCTTCGTGCCCGTGCGCTTCGTCGACTTCACCGCCGGCTACGACACCGACAGCGCCGTGCTGTTCCCCGAGACGGTCGCGATGCGCTCCGTCCCGTCCTTCACCTGGGGCGCGATCTTCGCCGACCGCGAGGCGGCCCGGTTCCGCCGCGTCGTCACGGAGGCGGCCCGGATCACCCGTCTCGAGCTCCCGGAGGACGCGCAGCGCCTGCTGGCCGACCAGCGCCTGGCGGAGGAGTCCTTCGTGATGTGGGACCTCATCCACGACCGCACCCACATGCGCGGCGACCTGCCGTTCGACCCGTTCATGATCAAGCAGCGGATGCCCTTCTTCCTCTACTCGCTGGAGGAGCTGCGGTGCGACCTCACCGCCTTCCGCGAGGCCGTCGCCATCGAGCGCCGCCTCGGCGCGCTGGACCGCCGTGACGACGAGGAGGAGGCGCTGGCCGAGCGCTCGCGCTTCGTGCAGTACGCGATCCTGTTCGACCGGCTCTTCCGCTTCCCGCTCACCGGGTCGCGGGTGCGCAACTACGACGGCCTCGGCGGCCAGCTGCTCTTCGCCTGGCTGCACCAGCACGGCGTCCTGCACTGGACCGACACCCGGCTGGCGTTCGAGTGGGACGGCGTCGCCGACGTGGTCGTCGCCCTCTCGGACGCGATCGACGAGCTCTACTGGCGCTCGATCGACCGGCCGAAGACGGCGCACTGGCTGGCCGCGCACGAGCTGATCGCGGCCACTCTCACTCCGCACCCCGCCTCCGCCTGGGCCCGCGGGCTCCCGGACGAGGTGCTGCTCGGCGCCCCGCGCGGGCTCACCGACGCGGTGCTGGACGACGAGTTCCCGCTGTCGATGTTCTACGAGGCCCTCGGGAAGAAGATGGGCGACGTCATCGCCTCGACCCGGGGCATCACCGGCCGGGACTGACGTCGCGCCCGGGACGCGGCGAGGTGCGCTCCTCCGCCTCCCGGGCCCCGTCCGACCGGCGTCGGTTAGCGTGGGGCGCATGCCCTCAGGTGACGGAGCCGCGGACCCGCTCGACGCGGGCTGGATCCGGCGAGCGCCGAGCCGGGCCGGATACGTGCGCGACGCGGTCACCGCGGGGATCCTGCTGGTGGCGACGGTCGTCTCCGTCGCGCTGTACTCCTCGGCGGGCTTCCCGGACGCGGCGCACCCCGTCGTCAGCGCCCACTGGGCCGTCCTGATGACCCTTCCCCTCGCGCTGCGCCGCCGGTTCCCCGCGAGCGTGGCGGCCGGGCTCTCCGTCGTCTACGCGCTCGGGATCGTGCTCCAGGTGCCGGAGTCGCTCTTCGGCCAGATCTGCCTGTTCCTCGCGCTCTACACGGTCGGCGCGTGGGGCCGGAACCGGCGCACGGCGCTCGTCGTCCGAGTGGCGATCGCGGTCGGGATGCTGGGCTGGCTGCTCACCACCCTCGCCACGGGCGAGTACTTCGGCAGCTCCGTGCCGGTCGACGACTCCCCCGGCCTGCTCTCGCCCTACGCGGCGGAGTCGGCCCTCGCGGTCGTGTCGAACCTGCTCTACTTCGGCAGCGCCTACGTCTTCGGCGAGGCGTCGTGGCAGTCGGCCCGCCGGCTGGAGGCGCTCGAGACGCGCACGGCCGAGCTCGACGACGAGCGGGAGCGCTCCTCGCGGCAGGCCGTGTCCTCCGAGCGGCTGCGGATCGCGCGCGAGCTGCACGACGTGGTCGCGCACCACGTCAGCGTGATGGGCGTGCAGGCGGGAGCGGCGCGGCGGGTGCTGGCGCGGGATCCGGAGCGGGCGGCGGCCTCGCTCAGCGCCATCGAGGGCGACGCGCGCTCGGCGATCGAGGAGCTGCACCGCATCCTGGTCGCGCTGCGCGCCGAGGACGCGGTGCCGAATCCGCTCACCGACGCCGCGTCCACCCGCGGGGTGGCCCAGCTCGAGGAGCTGGTCGCGGCGTCCAGCGGGTCGGGCCTGCCCACCGTCTTCCTCACCCTCGGCACGCCCCGCGAGATCCCCGCGACGGTGGGGCTCAGCCTCTACCGCATCGCGCAGGAGTCGCTCACGAACGTCCGCAAGCACGCGGGGCGCGGCGCGCACGCCGAGGTGCGCCTCCGCTACGCCCCCGACGCGGTCGAGCTCGAGATCGCCGACGACGGCGGGTCCGGCCCGCACCCGAGCGCTCCCGCCTCCTGCGGACTGGGGCACACCGGCATGAGCGAGCGCGCGGCCGCGGTCGGCGGCTGGATCGAGATGGGGCCGAGGGGCGGAGGGTACCTCGTGCACGCCCGGGTGCCGCTGTCCCCCGTCCGGGCGAGCGTGCCGGACGCCGACGACCCGGTACCGTCGTCGGAGACGTCGCGGGGGCGTCAGGAGCGAGCGAGCGGGGGCCGCCCATGACCGAGCACGTGCGCGTGCTGCTCGTCGACGACCAGGAGCTCGTCCGCGTGGGCTTCCGCATCATCCTCGAGTCGGAGCCGGGGATCGAGGTGGTCGGCGAGGCCCGCACCGGGCTCGAGGCCCTGCAGCGCGCCTCCGAGCTGCGCCCCGACGTGATCTGCATGGACGTGCAGATGCCCGGCCTCGACGGCCTGGCCGCGACCCGCGAGATCGTGGCCGACCCGCGCCTGTGCTCGCGGGTGCTCATCCTCACCACCTTCGACCGCGACGACTACCTCTTCGAGGCGCTCTCGGCCGGCGCCAGCGGGTTCCTGCTCAAGAACGCGTCGCCGGAGGAGCTGGTCGAGGCCGTGCAGGTGGTCGCCCGCGGCGACGCGATGCTCGCCCCCGACGTCACCCGGCGCGTGATCGAGCGGTTCGCGTCCGTGCCCGAGCACACGCCGGCCGCGGCCGAGCACTCCGGAGTGGCCGACCTGACGGACCGCGAGCGGGAGGTGCTCGTGCACCTGGCGCGGGGCTGGTCGAACGCCGAGATCGCGGCCGAGCTGTTCGTGGGCGAGGCGACCGTGAAGACGCACGTCTCGAAGATCCTGATGAAGCTCGGCGTGCGCGACCGGATCCAGGCGGTCGTGTTCGCCTACGAGCACGGGATCGCGGTGCCGGGGCGCCCCTGAGCGGTGGGCCGGGCGGTCGGCACCGGGGTGGACGGCTCGGAGGTGCTCGACGCCGCGGCGGTCAGCGCCGGGGCTGGCTCGAGGCCGGGCGTGGCGGAGTGCGGCGGACGAACTCCATCCGGATCTCCGGCACGATCTTCCGATCGAGCACGACCGTCATGTAGCGGCCGTCGACGCGGGCGCCGATCGCGACCACGTCCGGATCGGTGTCCACGCGGTAGCCGCGCAGCGCCTCCCCGTCCACGATCACCGGGACGCCCCGCACGACGTCCTCGTCGCGGAGCGCGGCGGCGACCACCGGCATCCCGCCGCGGCGGCTGCGCACGCGGCCCGGGAAGGTGTTGCGGAGCACGTCGCCCATGTGGGCCGCGAGGCGGGACTCCAGGGGCCGGCTGCGCTCGGCGGGGATCGGCACGGAGGTGCGGACCGCCTCCCAGAGCACCGGGTACCGCATCCGCGTCACCTGGTCGACCATCCACGGCGGCAGGTGGTCGTTCTCGGCGCGCTCGATCGCGCGCTTCTGCTCGGGGGTCAGCGGGACGTGGTTGACGGGGTCGGCGCGGTTGCGCGGGTTCTTGTAGAACGAGTACGAGAGCGAGATCTCGACGAAGCGGCCGAGCGCCATCGTCTGCGCCGCGGCGAACTCCTCCAGCCTCGGCTGGGGCGCGAACGCGAGGACGGGATCGCCGAAGCGAGCCGCGATCTCGTCCACCCCGGGAGGGGCGGGCATGTCGCGGACAGCTCCCGTCGTGTCCATGCGCATACGTCAAGAGTGGCCTGCCTCCCAGCCGATACCAACTTCTTGACGGAGATCGGCTTTCGGGTCGTCGTCCGTTCACCTGCCCGAAACATGCGGGAGGCAGGAGGGGTGTCTCGGAGGGCGCCTCCGGGGCTCCTCCGGGCGGCGGGCTGCGAAGATGGAGGGATGAGCGCTCTGCACGATCCCGACGTCCGCGGCTTCGCCTCCGACAACTACTCCGGAGTGCACGACGAGGTCCTCGCCGCGATCGCCGCGGCCAACGGAGCGCACCAGATCGCCTACGGCGAGGACGTCTACACCGAGCGCCTGCAGGAGGCGTTCCGCCGCGAGTTCGGCGAGCAGGCCCAGGCCTTCCCCGTCTTCAACGGCACGGGCGCCAACGTCACCGGCCTGCAGTCGATGCTGCCGCGGTGGGGCGCCGTCGTCTCGGCGGGCACCGCGCACATCACCTCCGACGAGGGCGGAGCGCCCGAGAAGGTCGGCGGGATCAAGATCCTCACGGTCCCCACGCCCGACGGCAAGCTGACCCCGGCGCTGGTCGACCAGGAGGCGTGGGGCTTCGGCGACGAGCACCGCGCCCAGCCGCTCGTGGTCTCGATCACCCAGTCCTCCGAGCTCGGCACCGTCTACACCCCCGAGGAGGTGCGCGCGCTCGCCGACCACGCGCACGGCCTCGGCATGCGGCTGCACATGGACGGGGCGCGCATCGCGAACGGCGCGGCCGCCCTCGGCCTTCCCCTGCGCTCCTTCACGACAGACGCGGGCGTCGACGTGCTCTCGTTCGGCGGCACCAAGAACGGCATCCTGCTCGGCGAGGCGATCGTCGTGCTCGACCCGGCGGCCTCGACCGGGCTGACCTTCCTCCGCAAGACCAACATGCAGCTCTCCTCCAAGATGCGCTTCATCTCGGCGCAGCTGCTCGCCCTGCTCGGCGACGGCGGCGAGGAGGAGCCCCTGTGGCTCCGCTCGGCCCGGCACGCGAACGCCATGGCGGCGCGCCTGCGCTCGGGGCTCGAGGAGGCGATCGCCGCCGGACGGATCACCGGGCTCGAGTTCACTCAGCAGACCCAGGCCAACGCGGTGTTCGCGACGCTGCCGCCCGGAGTCGCGGACCGGCTCCGCGCCGCCTACCGCTTCTACGACTGGAACCCGGCGACCGGCGAGGTCCGCTGGGTCTGCTCCTTCGACACCACGGAGGACGACATCGACGCGTTCACGGCCGCGATCGAGCGCGAGCTGGCCGCGTGAGGGCCCGCCTCCCGCGCCTGGCGACGGTCGGCGCCGCGCTCGCCGTGCTCGTCGCGCTGACGGGCTGCACGACGGCCGAGCGCTCGGACGTCGCGGCCACCCCGTCGGCGTCCGAGACCGCCGCTCCGACTCCCTCCGCGACTCCGACGCCCTCGCCCACGGCCTCGACCCGCCTGGGCTGCGACTCCCTCCTCCCCGCCACGCGGGCGGCCTCGGCGCTGGGGGTCTCCCGCAGCGCTCTCGAGGGCAGCCGCGAGGTGACGACGCGCTCCTCGGGCGAGCTGATCCGCGAGGCCGCGGAGGAGAACGGCGGAGCGCTCCGCTGCGCCTGGTACGACGAGGACGCCTCGATCACCGCGGCGGCGGTCGACGACGCCGCCGAGGCCTTCGCCGGCCGTCCGGGCCCGCGCCTCGAAACCGGCGTCGAGGCCTACGGCTCCTGCACCGACGGCAGCTGCGACCTGGACCTGCTCGCCGGCTCCACCTGGGTGACGCTGCAGCTGCGCGGCGCCCCCGGGGCGGTCGACCTCGCCGCGCTGGCGACCGGCACCGCCTCCGCCGCGCTCGGCAGCCTCGACGAGCCGGTCACCGCGACGGCGCCCGTCTGCACCGAGGTCCTGACGGCCGAGCAGCTGTCCGGTGCCGCCGGTCTCGCGCAGGCGACCGCGGGGACGGGGACCGGGACGCCGACCACCGCGTCGGCTGCTGCCGCCGCCCGGGCCGGGTACGCCTCCTGCAGCTGGAGCGACGCCTCCAGCGCCACCTACTCGGGCGTGACGGTCGACGCGCTCCCGAACGGCGACGACGGCTGGCGGAACCTCTCGCTGACCTCGGGCCTGGCGATCCCGCTCGAGCCGCTCGACGGCTTCGGCGAGAAGGCCCTCACCGGCTGCGCGGCGGACGTCTGCGAGATCGACGCGCTCGCCGACGACGTGTGGTGGCGCGTGACCGTCACCGGCGACGCGGCGAAGGCCGAGGCCGTCGCCCGCGCCGTGCTCGCGAACGCCTGACCCGGGCGCCCCGCTCCTCCTCCGCGAGCGGGTCAGCGCCAGTACTCGTACCAGGACGACTCGCGGCAGCCGAGGGACGCGTAGAGGCGGCGGGCGCCGGCGTTCTCGGCGAGCACCTGGAGCCAGAAGCGCGCGACGCCCCGGCCGGACGCGTCCTCGAGGAGGGCGCGGATCACGGCGGAGGCGAGCCCGCGGCGCCGGGCGTCCGGCCGGGTCGCCAGGGCGAAGAGGCCGCCCCAGAGCTCGCCGTCCGGCGCCGTGACGACCGCGAGGCGGCCGGTCGCGGCCGGGCCGTCCCCGTCGACGGCGAGAGCGTAGGAGGAGGGGCAGCCCGCGAGGATGCGCTCGGCGACCGCGCGCTCCTCCGCTCCACCGCGACCGTCCACCGACCACCAGAGGGCGAGCCAGTCCTCGTCGGGAGCCGGGGCGAGGCGGACACGAGGCCGCTGCGCGGACCCCGACGGCGCGGACCTCGACGGCGTGGGCAGGGCGGCGAGCGCCTCCTGCACCGAACCCGTCAGCACGAGCGTCCGGTCGATCGGCGCGGCGCCCCGCTCGGCGAGCAGCCCGGTCAGACCGGCGGGGCTCGGCGGCCCGATCTGCACGAGGGGCGCGATCCCGTGCTCGCGGGCGAACGCCTCCGCCGCGTCGAGCGCCGCCTCCTGGTCGACGACGTCGCCGGACGCGAGCACCGAGTTCGCGCGCTTGGTGACTCCTGCGGAGGCGCGCAGCTCCCACGCGCCGAGGGGGCGCCGCACGAGCGCGGGCCAGGCGTCGGCGGCGAGGCGGTCGAGCAGGCGCGGATCCATCGGGCCACGGTAGCGGGAGCGGCGCCGGAGCCCTGTGGACGCCCCCGGAAACGGCTCCGGCCCGCCGGATCCGCCGCGGACGAGCCGAGCGGGATCCTGCGGGCCGGAGGCCGTGGAGGGACGAGCCCTACATGTTGATCATGTGCCCCTTGAGGCCGTGGAAGCCCTCCTGCAGCGCCTCCGACAGCGTCGGGTGGGTGTGCACGTTGCGGGCCAGCTCGGTCGCCGTGAGGTCCCACTTCTGGGCGAGCGTGAGCTCGGGGAGCAGCTCCGAGACGTCCGGGCCGATCATGTGGGCACCGAGGAGCTCGCCGTACTTCTTGCTCGCGATGAGCTTCACGAAGCCGGTGGGCTCGCCGAGGCCGTGGGCCTTGCCGTTCGCCATGAAGGGGAAGGTCGAGACGGTGATCTCGTGTCCCTCGTCCGTCGCCTGCTTCTCGGTGAGGCCGAAGGAGGCGATCTGCGGCTGGCAGAACGTCGCGCGCGGCATCATCCGGTAGTCGCCCAGGGTCTGGGTCTCGGCACCGGCGAGGGTCTCGGCGGCGACCACGCCCTGCGCCTCCGCGACGTGCGCGAGCTGCAGCTTCGCGGTGACGTCGCCGATGGCGTAGATGTGCGCCACGTTGGTGCGCATGTGGTCGTCGATCGCGATCGCGCCGCGCTCGGTGAGCTCGACGCCCGTCTTCTCGAGGCCGAAGCCCTCGGTGCGGGGGACCCAGCCGATCGACATGAGCACCTTGTCGACCTCGAGGGTCGACTGCGTGCCGTCCTTCGCGGTGTAGGTGACCGTGACGTAGCCGTCCTTGTCGACGACCGACTCGACCTTGGTCGAGGTCAGGATCTCGACGCCGAGCTTCTTGTACTGCTTCTGGATCTCCTTGGAGACGTCCGGGTCCTCGTTGGGGAGGGCGCGGTCCATGAACTCGATGATCGTCACGTCGACGCCGTAGTTCTTGAGGACGTAGGCGAACTCCATGCCGATCGCGCCCGCGCCCACGATGGCCATCGTGTCGGGGAGCTCGCGGGTCATGATCTGGGTCTCGTAGGTGACGACGTTCTCGGAGAGCTCGACGCCGGGGAGGAGGCGGACGCTCGCACCGGTCGCGATGATCGCGTCGTCGAAGGTCAGCGACTCCGTGCCGCCCTTGCTCAGCTGCACGTCGAGGCCCTGCGGGCCGGTGAAGGAGCCGACGCCGTCGAACTCGGCGATCTTGTTCTTCTTCATCAGGAAGTGGACGCCCTTGGTGCGGCCGTCCGCGACCGAGCGGCTGCGGTCGAACGCCGCGCCGAAGTCGAACGAGACGTCGCCCGAGATGCCGAACTGCTTCGCCTGGGTGTGGAAGAGGTGGGCGAGCTCCGCGTTGCGCAGCAGCGCCTTGGACGGGATGCAGCCGACGTTGAGGCAGACACCGCCCCAGTACTGCTTCTCGACGACGGCGACGGACTTGCCGAGCTGGGCGGCGCGGATCGCGGCCACGTATCCGCCGGGGCCTGCCCCCAGGACGACGACGTCGAAGTGCTGGGCCATGGATGATCCTCCAGAGTCGTGGATGGTGGTGCGCGGGGTGACCACGCCGTCTCCCACCGTACCGTTCCGGGGCTCGGAGGCGGCCCGCTCCTCCGTGGGCGAACGCGCGCGCGGGCGCCTGCCGTGCGCGCGCGGGAATGCCCGCGGGGCGGGGACGGTTGGGCTCCTCGGGCGACGGAGCCCCTCCCCCCAGTCCCCCGCACGGAAGAAGCCCCGCGATGTCCGCCACCGCCTCCCGCACCGCCAGCACCAGCGCCCCGATCCTCGACGTCCTCGCGGAGCGCTGGAGCCCCCGCTCCTACGACGCGACCGCGACGGTCTCCGACGAGACCCTCGCGTCCCTCCTCGAGGCCGCGCGCTGGTCTCCGTCCGCGAGCAACTCGCAGCCGTGGCGCTTCATCGTCGCCCGCCGCGGAACCGACGAGTTCGACCGCATCGTCGCGACGCTCGCCGGCTTCAACGGCGCCTGGGCCGGCTCCGCCGCCGTCCTGGTCGTCGCGCTCGCCGAGACCGTCGACTCCGAGGGGAAGCCGCGCCCCTGGGCCGTCTACGACCTCGGCCAGTCGATCGCCCACCTCAGCGTGCAGGCGCACCACGAGGGACTGCACGTACACCAGATGGCCGGCTTCGACAAGGACGCCGTCCGCGCCGCGTTCGGCGTCGACGAGCGCTTCGACCCGGTGACGATCGCCGCGGTGGGAGTCGCGGCCGACGCCGACGCGCTGGCGAACGAGACCCTCCGCGAGCGCGAGACCGCGCCGCGCACCCGCCTGCCCCTCGAGGAGCTCGTGCTCGTCCAGGCGTAGCCCTCCCACGGAAGGCCTCCTCCGTCCGCGGACCGGGGAGGCCTTCCGCGTCCCACCCCTGTGTTACTCCCCGTGTCGGTCCCCGCTGTGCCGCCGGGAGCCTCTCCGTACGATCGGACGATCCGCCCGTCCGTTCCGCTGCCCGGAGAGACATGCCCGCCACCCCCGCCGCCCGCACGAGCCTGGCCTTCGACGCCGAGCTCGGCCAGTCGGCGTTCCCCGTGCGCTTCGAGGGGGTCGGCCGCACCTTCGCGCCCGGGGCCCCCGTGCTGACGGACGTGACGCTCGAGGCCGCCGCGGGCGAGGTCATCGCGATCCTCGGCCCGAGCGGCTGCGGCAAGTCCACGCTGCTGCGCATCGCGGCGGGCCTGGACACCGCCTCCGAGGGGTCCGTCCTCATCGACGGCGCCCCCGTCTCCGGCATCGACCCGCGCTGCGCGGTGGCGTTCCAGGAGCCGCGGCTGCTGCCCTGGAGGAGCATCGCCGACAACGTCGCGCTCGGCCTGCCGCGCGGCACCCCGCGCCCGGCCGCCCGCGCCGCCGTCGACGAGCTGCTCTCGCTGGTCGGCCTCACCGCGCACGCCCGCTCGCGGCCCCGCGAGGTGTCCGGAGGGATGGCCCAGCGCGCCTCCCTCGCCCGCGCCCTCGCCCGGAACCCCGGCGTGCTCCTCCTGGACGAGCCCTTCGGGGCGCTCGACGCGCTGACCCGCCTGCGGATGCAGGACCTGCTGCTCGACGTGCACGCGGCGGCTCCGGCGACGATCCTGCTCGTCACCCACGACGTCGACGAGGCCCTCCAGCTGGCCGACCGCATCGTGCTCCTCGGGCGCGACGAGCCCGGAGGCGTCTCGCGCATCCAGCGGATCGTCACCGTCCCCGGCGCGCGGCCCCGCGACCGCGGCTCGGCGGAGCTCGCCGAGCACCGGGCCGAGCTCCTCGCGGGGCTGGGCATCGAGCGGCACTGACCCCGGGCGGATCGACCCGCGTCCCTCCACCCGGGCGGCACGGTCCGGGCGGCACGGTCCGGGCGGCACGACCTCCCTCCCCAGCCGCGTCCTCCTCCCGCTCTCCACCGCACGAGCGTCTCCCCGCACCGCCCCTCCCCCGCAGCGTCCACACTCGCTGTCACCGCATCCCCGAAGCCGAGGCCCCCATGTCGTTCACCAGCTCCCCGCTCACCCGCCGCACCGCTCTCGCCGGTCTGCTCACCGCCGCCGCCGTCCCGCTCCTCGCGGGCTGCGTGCAGGGCGAGGGCGGAGGAGGAGCGGCGGCCGCGACCGCCGACGCCGCCTCCGGAGGAACCCGGGGCGGCACGCTCACGCTCGACTTCGCGACGTACAACCCGCTGAGCCTGGTCATCAAGGAGAAGGGCTGGCTCGAGGCCGCCCTCGCCGAGCAGCAGGTCACCGTCGCCTGGGTGCAGTCGGCCGGCTCCAACAAGGCCAACGAGGCCCTGCGCGCCGGAGCGATCGACGTCGGCTCCACCGCCGGCTCGGCCGCACTGCTCGCCCGCTCGAACGGCTCGCCGATCAGGACGATCGACATCTTCTCGCAGCCGGAGTGGTCGGCCCTCGTCGTCCCCGCCGGCTCGGCGATCACGTCGGTCGAGCAGCTCGAGGGCAAGCAGATCGCGGCCACCAAGGGCACCGACCCGTACTTCTTCCTGGTGCAGGCGCTCGAGGCCGCCGGCCTGGGCATCGGCGACGTGACGGTGCAGAACCTGCAGCACGCCGACGGCTGGGCGGCGCTGCAGAACGGCTCCGTGGACGCCTGGGCGGGCCTGGACCCGATCATGGCCGGCGCCGAGGCGGCCGGGGCGACCCTGCTCTACCGCAACGTCGACTTCAACTCCTACGGTCTGCTCAATGCGACCGAGAGCTTCCTCGCCGAGAAGCCGGACCTCGCGCAGACCGTCGTGAACGCGTACGAGCACGCCCGCGCCTGGGCGCTCGAGAACCAGGACGAGACGGCGAGCATCCTCGCCTCCGTCGCCGGCCTCGACGTGGCGGTGGCGACGACGGTCATCACCGAGCGCAGCAACCTCGACGTCGACAACGTCCCCGGCTCCGCGCAGACCGACGTGCTCGCCGTGATCGGCCCGATCTTCGTCGAGAACGGCGACGTCGCCTCGCAGCAGCAGGTCGACGACGCGCTCGACTCGCTGCTCGACGACACCTACGCCTCGGCGGCCGACCCGAGCGCCATCGGCGCCTGAGGGTCCGGCCCTCCGCCCCCACCCCGTGATCCGAGGAGACCGACGATGACGATCCGCGACGACGACACCGCGACCGACGCCGATGTGCTGCGCCGGAGCGCGCTGTCCGCGCCGATGCCGGGTGAGCCCGGACTCGCGACGGCGGGCCCGTCGGTCGCGGCCTCCCAGCGCCGCCTCCGCGAGGACCGCTCCCACCCGCTCACATCGCGACGGTGGTTCGTCGTCGCGGGAGGCGCGGTCCTGCCCGTGCTGCTGCTCGCCGCCTGGCAGATCGCGACGACGACCGGGATGGTCTCGGTGGCGGTCTTCCCCTCGCCCGCGATGGTCTGGGCGGCCGGCGTCGACCTCGCCCAGCGCGGCGACCTCGGCCAGGACGTCGCCATCTCGACGCAGCGCGTGCTCATCGGGTTCGCACTCGGCTCGGCGCTCGGCCTCGTGGTCGGCGCGCTCTTCGGGCTCTCCCGCGTCTGGGAGGTCGTCCTCGGGCCGACGCTCGGCGCGATCCGGGCGGTCCCGTCGCTGGCCTGGGTCCCGCTGCTGCTGCTCTGGATGGGCATCGGCGAGGAGTCGAAGATCACGCTGATCACGATCGGCGCGTTCTTCCCCGTCTTCACCACGGTGGCCACGGCGCTCGGCCACGTCGACCGGCACCTCGTCGAGGCGGGCCGCGCCTTCGGCCTCTCGGGCGTCCGGCTCTTCACGACGGTGCAGCTGCCCGCGGTGATCCCCTCCGTGATCTCCGGGCTGCGCCTCGCGCTCGCCCAGTCGTGGCTGTTCCTGGTCGCCTCCGAGCTCATCGCCTCCTCGATGGGCCTGGGCTTCCGCCTCATCGACAGCCAGAACAACGGCCGGATCGACCGGGTGTTCCTGGCGATCGTCCTGCTGGCCGTGCTGGGCAAGCTCACCGATGCCGTCGTCGGCGTGTTCCAGCGCTACGCCGTGAGGAAGTGGGCGTGAGCGCCGGGGAGGGAGCTCCGAGCGTGAGCGGGACGATCGCCAACCTGCTCGACGAGCACCGCCGGTTCCCCCCGCCCGCAGCCTTCGCCGCGCAGGCGAACGCGGGCGCGGAGGAGCACTCGCGCGCCG
>NZ_PSUC01000005.1:0-77663 GCF_002931635.1 Rathayibacter sp. AY2B7
TCACCCCGCCGATCCCCGCCTCGGCCGCCTCCGTCACCGCTCCGCGGACGCTGTCCAGCGAGTGGTGCATGACCCCCGGCATCGACCCGATCGGCCGGGCCTCGGTGATCCCCTCGGCCACGAAGAGGGGCAGGATCAGCTGCGCCGGGTGGATGCGCGTCTCCTGGACGAGGCGGCGGAGTGCGGGGGTCGTGCGGAGGCGGCGCGGGCGGATGGCAGTCATGTCCTCCAGCGTAATCCCGCCCCGCCGAGCACCTCCCGGGAGCGCGGACGCCCCACCCGGTGGAGGTGCTCCTGACGCACGATGTCAGCCGAGAGGCGGGTCCCTGGCCTGTGGGGCGCGGCCCGCCCCTCCCGGCCGACGTCGTGCCGGGGAGGCGGCTCAGCGGGGAGCGCGCTCCGTGGCGACGGCGGCGACCGCGTCGATGAGGGAGGAGGCCGAGCGCTCGTCGGCGACGACGTCGACGCGCAGGCCGAAGGCGCGGGCGTCCTTCGCGGTCTGCGGGCCGATCGCGGCGACGAGGATCGACTCGGGCACCGGGCCGAGCTGCTTCTGGACCTGCTCCGCGACGCTGCCCGAGGTGACGAGGATCGCGTGCACGGCTCCGCCGGCGACATCCGCCACGACGCGCTCCTCCACCGGGACGCCGACCGTGCGGTAGGCGACCACGGAGCGCACGTCGTGCCCGATGCGGGTGAGGCCCTCGGTGAGCAGCGGCTTGGCGATCTCGGACCGCAGCGTCAGCACGCGCAGGGGGTGCCGGCCGCCGGTGGCCTCCTCCCACTCGGCCAGGAGGCCGCGGGCGGAGTTGTCCTCGGAGGGGACGAGGTCGACGGAGTACCCGGCGGCGACGAGCGCGGCCGCCGTGGTCTCGCCGACCGCCGCCACCTTGGTGCTCGCGGGCACGGTGGTGCGCAGGAGGGAGAGGACGTCGACCGTGGTGGCGCTCGTGACGGTCATCCAGTCGAAGGCGCCGGCCTCGAGGTCGGCGAGGGCCTGCTCGAGCGCGGGGAAGTCGTCGGTCGGCGCGAAGTTGATCATCGGAGCGACGACGGGCGAGGCTCCCTTGGCACGGAGAGCGGCGGCGACACCGTCCCCCCACGGGCCTCCGCGGGGGACGAGGATGCGCCACCCCTGCAACGGCTTCTCCCACTGGGAGTAGGCGGCGGGGACGATCACGAAGGGGCTCCCAGGGGTGCGAGTTCGGCGGCACCCGCACCGAGAAGCGCGTCAGCGAGCAGAGAGCCGCAACGGAACGCGGCTTCGACGACGGGCAGTTCGCGACCACCATACTGCGGATCCGCCCGGTGTCGACCACCGCCGACCGAACCGTTATCGACCGGCTCCGCGACCTCCCGTGCGAGGGACGCCGTGCCGTCGACGGCGAAGACCACGCCGTGCAGGACCACGCGGTCATCCTCGACGACCGCGGATGCTCCGATCGGAGCGGCGCACCCGGCCTCGAGGGAGGCGAGGAGCGACCGCTCGGCCGTGATCGCCGCGCGGGTCGGCACGTGCTCGACCGCCGCGAGAGCGGCGCGCAGCTCCTCCGACGGCTCCTCGTCGCGCACCTCGATGGCCAGCGCTCCCTGACCGGGGGCGTGCGGCGAGACGTCGAAGCCGAGCACCTCGGTGATCGCGTCGACCCGGCCGAGGCGGCGCAGACCGGACAGGGCGAGCACGATCGCGTCCAGCGGCGAGTCGCTGCCGGCCAGCACCCTCCGGAGCCGGGTGTCGATGTTGCCGCGGATGTCCACGATCTCGAGATCCGGACGGGCGGCCAGCAGCGCCGCGCGCCGGCGGGGCGAGCCCGTGCCCACGCGGGCTCCGACCGGCAGGGTCGCCAGGGTGAGCCCATCGCGGGCGCAGAGCGCGTCGCGCGGGTCCTCCCGCTCGGGGACCGCTCCGAGCAGCAGGCCCCCCACCGGAGCGGTGGGCAGGTCCTTCAGCGAGTGCACGATCGCATCGCAGCGCCCGGCGAGCAGCGCGTCGCGCAGGGCGCTGACGAACACGCCGGTGCCCCCGAGGGAGGCGAGCGAGCCGCGCATGCGGTCGCCGTCCGACTCGATGCGCACCAGCTCCACGGGGACCCCCGCGGCGGCCGACATCAGATCGGCCGTCATCCGGGTCTGCGCCACCGCGAGCGCGCTCGCGCGGGTGCCGACTCTGATGCTCACGACAGACGACTCCTCATCACGGTGCGACTCCCGCCAGGGCGGGCTTGAACCCCGCTCGCACGTTCTCGCAGCAGCCGGGGCGGCAGACGTCGTACCAGGGGCCGAGCGCCGTCATCGAGGGCCGGTCCTCGGTCGGCACGCCGTTGACGCGCTCGAGGACCAGGTCGATCAGGCCGGAGACGTAGACCGGGTCCGTGCCGGGGGTCGCGACGCGGAGCGCGACGAGTCCGTGCTCCTCCGAGGTCTCGAGGGCCTCGTTGTCGAGGTCCCACATGACCTCCATGTGGTCGGACACGAAGCCGAGCGGGACGATCAGCAGCGCGCGGCGGCCGCGGGCCGGCAGCTCCGCGATGGCGTCGTTGATGTCCGGTTCGAGCCAGGGCTGGGTGGGCGGGCCGGAGCGCGACTGGTAGACCAGCTGCCAGGGCACGTCCTCGTCCGTGGCGGCGGCCATGACGACCTCGGCGACGGCGAGGTGCTGCGCCTCGTAGGCGCCGCCCGGTCCGAACTCGTGCACGTCGACGACGGTGCCGTCGTCGTGGCGCTCATGGGGTCCGCTGCGCTCGGCGTCGGCCATGGGGATCGAGTGCGTCGAGAACAGCACCTCCACCTCGGACGTGACATCGAGGTCGGGCATCCGCTCGCGCAGCTCGTCGAGCCCGTCGTGGACGGCCTTGACGAACGGCATGACGAAGCCGGGGTGGTCGAAGAACTGGCGCACCTTGTCGATCCGCAGCTCGCCCTCGAGGCCGGTCGCGTCGAGCGCCGCCGCGTAGTCCTCGCGGTACTGCCTGCAGGACGAGAAGGAGGAGTACGCGCTGGTGGCGATGGCGAGCAGGTTGGTGAACCCGCGCTCCTTCGCCTCGGCGACGGCCTCGCTCATGTAGGGCGCCCAGTTGCGGTTGCCCCAGAGCACGGGGAGGTCGATGCCGCGGTTCGCGAGCTCGGCCTCGAGCGCCTTCTTCAGCGCGCGGTTCTGCGCGTTGATCGGGCTGACGCCGCCGAAGTGACGGTAGTGGTGGGCGACCTCCTCGAGGCGCTCCTCCGGGATGCCGCGGCCGCGGGTGACGTTGCGGAGGAACGGGATGACGTCGTCCTGGCCCTCGGGCCCGCCGAAGCCGGCGAGGAGGATCGCGTCGTAGGCCACGGGGACCTCGACGTGCTCGGGGCCGGACGCCGCCGCAGGGGTGGCGCCGCGGACGAGGATCGGCTCGCTGGTCGTGTCGCTCATCGGAGCACCTCGGCGATCTGGTCGGCGTCGATGCGCCGTCCTGTGTAGAAGGGGACTTCCTCGCGCACGTGGCGGCGGGCCTCGGTGGCGCGCAGGTCGCGCATGAGGTCGACGAGGTTGACGAGCTCCTCGTCCTCGAGGGCGAGGATCCACTCGTAGTCGCCGAGCGAGAACGAGGCGACCGTGTTGGTCAGGACGGAGCGGAACCGCGAGCCCTGGCGCCCGTGCTGGGCGAGCATCGCGCGACGCTCCTCCTCGGGGAGGATGTACCACTCGTAGGAGCGGACGAAGGGGTAGACCGTGAGCCAGCGGGCCGGCGCCTTCCCGCGCATGTAGGCGGGGAGGTGGTTCGAGCTGAACTCGGCGTCGCGGTGCACGCCCATCGCGTTCCACGTCGGCAGGAGGCCGACCAGCAGCTCCGTGCGCCGCAGCTCGCGGTAGGCGCGCTGCAGCTCCTCGGGCGCCGGGCCCGTGAGCCACAGCATGATGTCGGCGTCGGCGCGCAGGGCCGAGACGTCGTAGGTGCCGCGGACGGTCACGCCCTCGCCCTCGAGCTGGGCGACGAGGTGCTCGTACTGCTTCACCGCGGGATCCACGGCGTCGCTGGAGAGGGTGAACGGACGTGCGGGATCCCTGCGGAGAACCGCCCAGAGCGTGTATCCCAGGGCCTGATCGGAGTGATCCTGATCGGCGGGGGGCTGCGGCGCCGGAGCGGCGGCGCTCGTGTCGGGGGCGGACTGAACGGGACCCGCCGTGCCGGCGGTCTGATCGGTCATTGATCCATCATCCCTCCGCTCGTGCCGATGCACAAAAGCGGCGGGGGCTCTGGCGCCGGAGGGCCCGGGACGCTAGCGCCCCGGGCCCTCCGGCACTCAGTCCTCGATGATCTGCTTCGCGACGCCCCAGACGACGAGGCCCACGGCGGCGGCGGCGCCGACCGCTCCGGCGATCAGCGCGGAGGGGTTCTGGCGGCGCACCACCTGGAGCTTGCGCTCGATCGTCCGCTGGGCGGTACGCACCTTGCGCGGCACGTTGACCTTGTACTCGATCGCGTCGAGGGTCGCGGCGAGCTCGGAGCGAGCGCGCTCGATGTCGGCCTTCAGCTGGCCGGGCTTCAGCTCCGCCGGGTCGACGAAGCGGGGCGTGGTGCTGCTGACGGATCGCTCAGTTGTCATAGCTGCCCACTCCCTTGAACGCCTGGACGTCCTTCTTGATGCTGTCGATCGAGTCCTGCGGCACCGGCGGCACGGCCTTCTTGATGGTGCGCACGCCGACGAGGGCGAGGATCACGGCCACCAGGAGGAAGAAGACCGTCACGATCAGCGCCGACAGCCAGGCCGGAAGCCAGGAGGCGATGCCGATGATCGCGAAGGCGACCAGCGTCGCCCACGCGGTCAGGAGGAGGAAGGCCGCGACCGCGAACAGGCCGACGGCCAGACCCGCGCTCTTCGCCTTGCCCGCCAGCTCGTTCTTCAGCGAGGCGACCTCGGCCTTGACGAGCTCGATCACGAGGCCGGGCAGGTCGCTGACCAGCTCTCCCAGTGATCGGGCGTTCTTGGGATTGCGTTCGTTCACCACGGGAGCTCCTCGAGGGTGGGACGTGCCGGCCGGCGCGCGCCTGGCACGGCCGGAGGGATGAGCACTAGGCCCTGCTGGTGGAGGTGGACGTCGTCGACCCGCCGGAGCCGGCCGACGCCGCGGCCTCGTCGACCTTCGAGGCCGCCTTGCGGGCGGCGGCCGACGCCTCCGCGTCGCTCGCTCCCTGGGCCTTCCTGCCGCCGGACACGGCCTTGACGACCACCGAGCGCACGACCTCGTACGCCTTGTCCGAGACGCTGCTCAGCTGGGTCTTCGCGGCACCGCCGACGGCGCCCGCGACGTCCTGCACCGGCTGGGTCCGCCAGAAGCGGCCTGCCGCCGAGGCGATCTGCTCGTACCGCTTGCGGCCGGCGCGTGCTCCCAGCACGTACCCGGCTGCGGCTCCTGCCACGAAAAGAATCTTGCCCTTCACGCCTACTCCTCGTCCTGGGTCGCTCTCGCGATCGTCCACGCGGTCGGTGACCACTCGTGCCGGGGCACGCCGCACGCTCGCGCGGATGCCTGGGCCTAAGAGTAGCCGTCGGCGTCGCGGGCGTCGCTCGGCAGCCCGACTCCTTGACGCACCAGTCGGCGCCGGATAAGGGCGGCCGTCTCGGCGGCGTGCGGGAGCACCGAGGCGAGGCCCGTGCCCGCGATCCAGGTGCCGGTCACGGCGACTCCCTCGATCGGGAGGAGCGCCTCGCGGAACGCCTCCAGGTGCGCGCGGCGGCCCAGCGCCGCGGCGGGCCGGACGTTGGCCCAGCGCACCCGGGCGGAGTCGACGAGCGACGCCGGATCGAGGGCGAGTCCGAGCAGCGTCGAGGCGTCGACCAGGGCGATCGCGGCCGCCTCGGCATCGGTGCGCCCCTCGAGCGGCGGTCGCTCGCCCGGGCGCCCGTAGGAGAGGCGCAGCACGTGGCGCCCGGGAGGGAGGGAGGCGGCCAGCCAGTCCCACTTCGCGGTCGCGTGCGTGATCGCCTTGGCCGTGACGTCGGTGGCGGTGGGCGCCACGAGCACGCCGGAGCCGCGGGGGGCTGCGTCCAGGCGGGCGTCGTCGAGGACCAGGGTCACCAGCTCGACGGAGTCGTGGGGCGCCTCGTCTGCGCGCTCCGCGACGGCGGGAGCGAGGCCGGCGAGCAGCGCCCGGGCGTCGCGCTCCGGCGTCGAGACGATCACCGCTCGGGCGCTCAGAGTGCCGTCGGCGAGGGTCAGGACGAAGTCCCCGTCGGAGCCCTCGAGCCGCTGCACGGAGGCGCCGGTGCGGACCTCGCCGGAGAGGTAGTCGATCCGCTGGACCAGCGCGGCGACCAGGCGGTGCATCCCGCCCTCGAGCCCGCGGACCGCGACTCCGGCCGGGAGGTTCGAGCGGAGGGCGGCCACGGCCCGGGCGAGGGAGCCCGCGCGGGTGAGCGCGCCGTTCAGTCCGGGTGCGGCCAGGTCGACGTCGATGTCGTCCGGCCGGCTCGAGTAGACGCCGGAGACGACCGGCGCGACCAGGTCCTCGAGCACGCGCTCGCCCATCCGGGTGCGCACCAGCTCGGCGAGGGAGTGGGCGCGGCCGATGCGCAGCACGGGCATCAGGGTGTCGAGCCAGGCGCGCCAGGCGCCGCGGCGGCCGATCGCCCGCACGACGTCGGGGGCGAGCGGCGTGCCGGGGATGCCGAGGATTCCGGCCCGGGGCGACGGCACGGAGCGGCCGCCCGAGAGGTGCAGCCACGAGCCGTGCGTCCGGGGCTCGACGATCGACTCGGCGAGCGGGACGCCGTCGAGGGTCAGCGCGGCGAGCGCCCGCTCGACGTGGCCGCCCCGGGTGGCGAAGCTCTCGGCGCCCGCGTCGAGCGCGGCTCCGGCCAGGGCGAGCGGAGAGACGGAGCCGCCGACCCGCTCCCCCGCCTCGAGCACCACGACGCGCAGGCCGATGCGCAGGCACTCCGCGGCGGCGGCGAGACCCGCCACTCCGCCGCCGACGACCGCGACGTCGTACGACGCCGCGTCGCGGGGGCGCTCCTCGCTCACGGCCGCCAGGCGTGCACGAACGCGACGAGGCGCGTGAGCACGTCGGGGTCGGTCTCGGGCGGCACGCCGTGGCCGAGGTTGAGCACGTGCGCGGGGGCGCTCAGGCCCCGGCGGAGCACGTCGTCGACGTGGGCCTCGAGGACCTCCCACGGCGCGGTCAGCAGGGCCGGGTCGACGTTGCCCTGCACCGGCACGAAGCCGCCGAGGCGGTGGTTGGCCTCGTCGAGCGGGATCCGGTAGTCGACGCCCACCACGTCGGCGCCGATGCCGTGCATCGCTCCGAGCAGCTCGCCGGTGCCGACGCCGAAGTGCACGATCGGGACGTTGCGGCGCGTCTCCCCGTGGTCGAACGCGAGGTCGCGCACGTGGACGAGGGCGCGCGCGGAGGCGGGAGCGACGTGGGTCGTGTAGTCCGAGAGCGAGAGCGCCCCGGCCCAGGAGTCGAAGAGCTGCGCGGCGCTGGCCCCGGCGAGCACCTGCGCGCGGAGGAAGCGGCCGGTGACCTCGGCGGTCCACTCCATCAGCTGAGCCCAGGCGGCGGGGTCGGCGTGCATCATCGTCCGCGCGCGCAGGTGGTCCTTGGACGGGCCGCCCTCCACCAGGTAGGCGGCCAGGGTGAAGGGAGCGCCGGCGAAGCCGATGAGCGGTGTGTCGCCGAGGCCCGCGACGGTGCGGCGCACGCCCTCGCGGATGGGCTCGAGCGTCTCGTCGAGGACGGACGGGTCGATCGAGGCGAGCTCGGCGACGTCGGCGGCCGTGCGCACCGGCTTCTCGAGCACCGGACCGCGCCCGGGGACGATGTCGACGCCGACGCCCGCGAGCCGCAGCGGGATCACGATGTCGCTGAAGAAGATGGCCGCGTCCACTCCGTGGCGCCGCACCGGCTGCAGGGTGATCTCGCTCGCCAGGGCCGGGTCGAGGCAGGCGTCGAGCATCTTCGTGTCGGTGCGCAGGGCCCGGTACTCCGGGAGGCTGCGGCCGGCCTGGCGCATGAACCAGACGGGCGTCCTCTCGCCCCGCTCGGAGCGGTAGGCGCGCAGGAGCAGCGAGTCGGCCGTGCGGCCGGCGGAGAGGGGGTGCAGCGGATCGAGCAGGCCGTCGGTGGGGGAGGTCACCGCGGCATTATTCCAGGCGCATCCGTGCATTCCTCCCCAGTCCGGGGACCCCGCCCCGCAGAGCGCGCGTAGACTGACGTGGTGCTTCTGTGTCTGACGGCGTCGCACAAGAACGCCAGCTTCGATCTCCTCGAGAAGCTCTCCGTCGACTCCTCCGCCGTGACCGCGGCCCTCTCCGAGGGGATCGACTTCGTCTCCGGAGCCGTCGTCGTCGCGACCTGCAACCGCTTCGAGGCCTACCTCGACATCGAGGAGCCGCTGACCGCCGCGCAGGCCGTCGCCGTCGAGGCCGCCACCGCCGCCGTCAGCGCCGCGACCGGCGTCGAGCAGGACGAGCTGCGCGGGAGCGTCGACGTCGTCTCGGGCGACCGGGTGGCCGAGCACCTCTTCGCCGTCTCCAGCGGGCTCGAGTCCGTCGTGGTCGGCGAGGGCGAGATCGCGGGCCAGGTCCGCCGGTCCCTCGAGGAGGCTCGCCGCCTCGGCACCACCTCCTCCGAGCTCGAGCGGCTGTTCCAGCGCGCCTCGCAGACCTCGCGCGGCATCAAGAACCGCACCGGCCTCGGCAGCGCCGGCCGCTCGATCGTGCGCCTCGCGCTCGACCTCGCCGCGAGCCGCGTCACCGACTGGCGGGCCGCCCGCGTCCTCCTCGTCGGCACCGGCAGCTACGCGCGTGCGACCGTCGCGGCCCTGCGCGACCGCGGAGTGGTCGACATCGCCGTGCACTCCCCCTCCGGCCGCGCCGAGGGCTTCGCCGCCCGCCGCTCGCTCCGGCCCGTCGCCGCCTCCGATCTCGCGCTCGAGGCGGTCTCGGCCGACATCGTCATCACCTGCACCACGACCCAGGAGCCGGTGCTCGACGCCGCCCTGCTCGCCGCCGGGCGCCTCCAGGGCTTCTCCCGCGAGCGCCAGCTCGTGATCGACCTGGGCCTGCCGCGCAACGTCGCCTCCGACGTCACCTCGGTCGCCGGCGTCGAGCTCCTCGACCTCGAGACGATCAGCCTGCACGCGCCTCTCGATGTGCTCGACGCGTCGCAGCAGGCGCGCGCGCTCGTCGACAAGGCGGCCCGGAAGTTCTCGGACGTCGCCGACGAGAAGAGCCTCACTCCGGCCGTCGTCGCCCTGCGCGCCCACGTGTTCGACGCGCTCGACGCCGAGATCGAGCGGGCCCGCTCGCGCGGCGACGAGGACGGCCGCACCGAGCAGGCGCTCCGCCACCTCGCCGGCGTGCTGCTGCACACCCCGAGCGTCCGCGCCCGCGACTACGCGCGCGCCGGAGCGCAGGAGGCGTACCTCACCGGGCTCGAGGCGCTCTTCGGCATCGAGGTCCCGGCCGAGCCCGCCGCCGCGCGCCCCGACTCTGACGCCGCCACCGCGTGAGCCTCCGGCTCCCCTTCGATGCGGAGCCGCTGCGCTCCGCGCCGCTGCTCACCGAGCGCCTGCTCCTGCGTCCCCTCGGACCGGAGGACGCCGAGGACCACGCGCGCTACCATGGCGACCCCGATGCCGTCCGGTTCCTCCGCTGGCCGGTGCGCACCCCCGAGGAGTCGCGGGCGCACCTGCAGCGCCGCCTCCCCTCGACACGGCTCGCCGCCGACGGCGACGTGGCCGTGCTGGCGATCGTCCCCCGGGAGGGCGTCCTCGCCGGGCGGATGATCGGCGACCTCACGCTCATCGCTACGTCCGCCGAGCAGGAGGCGGTCGAGATCGGCTGGGTGCTGCACCCGGAGGCGCAGGGGCGCGGCTACGCGACCGAGGCCGCCCGGGCGCTGCTCGACCTCGCGTTCGACACCCTCGGCGCGCACCGCGTGATCGCGCAGCTCGACGCTCGGAACACCGCGTCCGCCCGCCTCTGCGAGCGCCTCGGGATGCGCCTCGAGGCGCACCACCGGGAGGACGAGTTCTGCAAGGGCGAGTGGACCTCGACCCTCGTCTTCGCCCTGCTCGCCCGCGAGCGCTGACCGCAGAGCCCGCTGGTCCGCGCCCGGCGGGACGCCGCCGGCCGTCCGGTCGGCGGCGTCCCGCGAGGTGCGTCAGGCCCCGCGGAGCCCGGTGAAGAGGTACGACTCGAGCTGCTCGAGCGGGATGCGCTCCTGCTTCATCGTGTCGCGGTCGCGGACGGTCACGGCGTCGTCCTCGAGCGAGTCGAAGTCGACGGTCACGCAGTACGGGGTGCCGATCTCGTCCTGGCGGCGGTAGCGGCGGCCGATCGCTCCGGAGTCGTCGAAGTCGACGTTCCAGAGCTGGCGCAGCTGGTCGGCGACTCGGCGCGCGAGCGGCGAGAGGGCCTCGTTGCGCGAGAGCGGCAGCACGGCCACCTTCACCGGCGCGAGGCGCGGGTCGAGGTGCAGCACGGTCCGCGTCTCGACCTTGCCCTTGGCGTTCGGCGGCAGCTCCTGCTCCTCGTAGGCGTCGACGAGGAACGCCATGAGCGCGCGGGTGAGACCGAACGACGGCTCGATCACGAACGGCACGTAGCGCTCGTTCTTGTTCTGGTCGAAGAACGAGAGGTCCTTGCCCGAGTGCTCGATGTGCGTCTTGAGGTCGTAGTCGGTGCGGTTCGCGACTCCCATCAGCTCGCCCCACTCGCCCGAGGTGAAGCTGAAGCGGTACTCGATGTCGACGGTGCGCTTCGAGTAGTGGGAGAGCTTGTCCTTCGGGTGCTCGTACTGCCGGATGTTCTCGGGGTTCATCCCGAGCCCGACGAACCAGTCCCAGGCGAGCTGCATCCAGGTCTCCTGCCACTCCTCGTCCGTGCCGGGCTCGACGAAGAACTCGAGCTCCATCTGCTCGAACTCGCGGGTGCGGAAGATGAAGTTGCCGGGGGTGATCTCGTTGCGGAACGCCTTGCCGATCTGGCCGATGCCGAAGGGCGGCTTGCGACGGGCGCTCTGCAGCACGTTCGCGAAGTTGGTGAAGATGCCCTGGGCGGTCTCGGGACGCAGGTAGTGCAGCCCCGACTCGTCGTCGACGACGCCGAGGTAGGTCTTCATCAGGCCCGAGAACTGCTTGATCTCGGTCCACTGGCCGACCTTGTCGGGGTGCTCCGGGTCCGGGATGTCGGCGAGGCCGTTCACGGGCGGGTGGCCGTTGACCTCCTCGTACTTCTCGAAGAGGTGGTCGGCGCGGTAGCGCTTGTGGGTGATCAGCGACTCGGTCAGCGGGTCCGAGAAGACGCCGACGTGTCCCGAGGCGTGCCAGATCGCCGTGGGCAGGATGACCGCGGAGTCCAGGCCGACGACGTCGCCCCGGCCCTGCACGAAGGTCTTCCACCACTGGCGCTTGATGTTCTCCTTGAACTCCACGCCGAGCGGCCCGTAGTCCCACGCGGAGCGGGTGCCCCCGTAGATCTCACCCGAGGGGAAGACGAATCCCCTGTGCTGCGCGAGGGTGATGACTTTGTCGAGGGTGGTGGGTTCTGCCACGGGTTGCTCCTCAGCTGTTCGGGCGCACGGGGCCCCGGCGCGCGCCGGCTGCGCGCGTCCTTCTGGTGTGCCCCCATGCTAGCCGCGGGGGCGCCGAGCCGGTCCGCCCGCGGCGGGCATGATGAGCGGATGAGCACCCTCCCGCCGATCGTCGTGTCCGCCGTCGCCGTCCTCCGCGACCGGCACGTCCTGATGGTCACGGCGCGGGGCCGCGACGTCCTCTACCTCCCCGGCGGCAAGGTCGACGAGGGCGAGAGCGGGATCGAGGCGGCGGCCCGGGAGGCCCGCGAGGAGCTCGGCGCCGTCGCGCTCGGCCTCGAGCCCCTGTTCACCGTCCGCACCCAGGCGCACGGCGAGCCGGAGGGGCGGGAGGTCCACATGAGCGTCTTCGCCGCCGAGCTCGACCGCGAGGCGCGCCCGAGCGGCGAGATCGACTCTCTGCACTGGGTCGACGGCTCCGATGCGGGCCGCTGCCCGCCCGCCGGGGTCGAGACCCTCCGGCTGCTGCGCGGTCTCGATCTCGTCGACTGACCCTCCGGCGCCGGGCCGACCGTGGGGCGGCTAGCCTCGTGGCGTGGAGACGAGACGGCGTGCACGGGACCGGTCGAGCGCGGAGGAGCCGGACCGGCTCGAGCCGGTGCGGCTGGAGGCGGCCGTGCCGATCCTGCGGATCTTCTCGGTCGCCAAGGCGGGCGAGTTCTACGTCGACTACCTCGGCTTCGAGGTGGACTGGGAGCACCGCGCCGCGCTCGACGCCCCCCTCTACCTGCAGGTGTCGCGCTCGGGGCTCCGCCTGCACCTCAGCGAGCACCACCGCGACGGCAGTCCCGGCGCCGCGGTGCACGTCGCCCTCCGCGGTGTCCGCGAGCTGCACGCCGAGCTCGACGCGAAGGCGTACCCCTACCTCAACCCGCGGATCACCCGCACGCCGTTCGGCTTCGCGCTCGACGTGATCGATCCGTTCGGCAACCAGCTGCGCTTCGCGGAGCCGGCCCCGGTGCCGCGCCTTCCCTGATCGGTGCGCGGGCGGGTGCTTGTACAACCTGAGCGCCGACTGATCAACCGTTCACCGGCCGTCCATGCACTTCGGAGTCCCATCCTTTAGCGTGGCTCCGATGGCTTCACGGGGGACGATCGAGCGGCCGGACACGGCCCGGGCAACGGGACGGCAGCGCCGACCGCGGCTCCGCTTCATCGAGGCCGCACCGCTGGCGACGGGCCTGCTGGGCTCGATCGCGATCCTCCTCGGCTCGCTCGGCGTGGGCTACCTGCCCGCCGGCTCGCCCATCCGCGACTGGCCTCTCGTCGCCTCCATCCGCGCCACGGGCTGGCTCACCGAGTCCAGCGGCGCCCTCGTCGTGGGCGGCGGGATGCTGCTGCTGATCGCGTGGCTCCGCCTGCGCACGGTCGCGCTCGCGGCGGGCCCCGGCTCCGTCCGCACCATCGTGGTGGCGGCCCTCGCCTGGACCGCTCCGCTCCTCGTGACGGTGCCGCTGTTCAGCCACGACATGTTCTCCTACGTGGCGCAGGGTCGCTTGATGACCCAGGGCATCGACCCCTACACCCATGGCGTCGCGACGCTCCCCGGCTGGTTCGACCTCGGCGTCGACCCGCTCTGGGCCGACACGCCCACGCCCTACGGGCCCCTCTACCTCCTGATCGAGCGCACCGCCGTGCAGTTCGCGGGCTACGGCGCACCCGAGCTCTCGATCGCGATGCTCCGCGCCGTGTCGGTCGCCGGCGTCGCCGTCATGGCCGTCTACGCGCTCCGCCTGGCGCGCCTGCGCGGCCTCTCGGTCCCGCTCACCGCCTGGACGATCGTCGCCAACCCGCTGACCCTCGTGCTCTTCGTCGTCGCCGGCCACAACGACTCCGTGATGCTGGCGCTCATCCTCGCGTCGCTTTACTACGCCCAGACCGACCGGCGCATCGCCGCCGTCGTGCTGATGGCCGGAGCGATCGCGATCAAGCCGATCGCCGTGATCGCGCTCCCCGTGCTCGCGCTGCTGTGGCTGCGCCACGACGCGACGTGGCGCGAGCGCGCCCGCGGCTGGCTCTGGACGGGCGCCGGAGCGCTCGGCCTCGTGGTCGCCGTCGGGCTGCTCGCGGGCGTCGGGGTCGGCTGGGTAGCGGCGATGGTCGTGCCCGGCTCGATCCTGCACTGGTACGCGCCGATGTCGTTCGTCACGGTCTCGGTCTCCCGCGCCGTCGAGTTCACCGGTCACGACCCCGCCGCGGCGATCGCCGTGGTCAAGATCCTCGCGCTCGGGCTCGCCGGCCTGATCGCTGCGCGCCTCATGCTGTCGCGGCGCTCCATCGATCCGCTCGCCCGCCTGTCCGGCGCGCTGCTCGCGTTCGTGACGGCGTCGACCGCCATCCACCCCTGGTACGCCCTCTGGATCCTGCCGATCGCCGCGCTCGCGCGCCCGTGGAGCCGCTCCCACGTGCACCTGGCGGTCTACGCGTCGATCTTCCTCATGTGCGTCACGCTCGCCGAGCCGATCGACGGCGGAGGCGGCACGATGGACCAGATCCCGGCGCGGGTCGCGACGATCGCCGCGATCGCCGTGGTCGGGATGTACGTCCTCCTCGGCTACACGGACGAGGAGCGGGTCGAGGGTCTGCCCCTCGTGCGCGCGCTGCCGTTCGGCTCCGTGATCCTCGCCCGCCTCAGCGGCGGCCGCCTGGTCGACGCCCGGATGGCCGCCACGCGCCTGCGCGACTAGCCGGGGCCGCGGCTCAGGAGTCGGACTCGTCGCTCCGACGGCGGGTGCGGCGGTCGAGTGCGGCCTGTGCCGTCTCAGCGGCCGAGTCCGGGGAGCCGACCGGTCCGGTGGGACCGGCGAGGGTGCTCGAGAGCGACGACAGCCAGCCGGAGTCGTCGCGGCCGGCGTTCAGCGCCTCCGAGAAGAGGGGGAGGTCGCTGCGGGTGGCGTGGATCGCGTAGGACTCGCGGGAGAACCCGTTGTCGGGGACGACCGGCGTCCGGCGGGACGCGCGCGTGGAGTCCGGGGCCTGCTCCTGTCGTGCAGCGTTCGACACCTGCTCCTGGGCGGACTGCTCCTGGGCGGACTGCTCCTGGGCGGACTGCTCCTGGGCGGACTGCTCCTGGGCGGCCTGCTCCTGGGCGGCCTGCTCCTGGGCGGCCTGCTCCTGGGCGGACTGCTCCTGGGCGGCCTGCTCTCGGCGGGCGTCGCGCTCGTCGCGCTCGTCGCGCTCGTCGCGCTCGTCGCGCGGGGTGCTGCTGTCGTGGTCCACGGCGGTCCTCCTGCTCTCCGCCCCGAGCGGAGGGGCAGGCGCCGCGATGACGGGGCGGCGCCCGGTCAGGCTACCCCTCGTTCAGGGTGTGGCGTCGTCGGCGGCCCCTGATCGTGGCGCGGGGCGCCAGACGACCAGCTCGGTCCGGCGCTGCGCGCGCGTGCCGTGGCGCAGAGTGACCACGTCCCCCTCGAGTCCGGCGGCGAACACGCGGCGGCCCGGCCGGTTCAGGAGCTCGTCGGCGAGGGCCGACTCCAGCTCGCGCACCCGCTGCGAGAGCGACTGCACCTGGTTCTCGAGCTGCAGGATGCGCGCGATGCCCTCGAGAGAGACGCCCTCGGAGGAGAGCCGGGCGACCTCGCGCAGCTGCACCACGTCGCGCATCGAGTAGCGGCGCGACTTGCCCGCGGTGCGGGTCGGGCTCACGAGCCCGAGCCGGTCGTACTGCCGGAGCGTCTGCGGGTGCATCCCCGCCAGCTCGGCGGCGACGGCGATCGCGAAGACGGGCGTGTTCTCGTCCATGTCTCCTCCTCCGACCGGTCGCGCCGATCCGGTGCTAGTAGCGGGCCTTCTCCAGGATGTCCTCGCGCGGGTCCTCGTCCGGCTCGGCGGCGGCGTAGGCCTCGAGGGCCTCACGGGCGGCGGCGGACAGGTGGCTCGGGACGGCGACCTGCAGGACGGCGAGCAGGTCGCCCGTGCCCTTGGGAGTCGTGACGCCGCGGCCCTTGACGCGCAGGACGCGGCCGCTCGGGGTGCCTGCGGCGACCCGGAGCTTGACGGGCTCGCCGCCGAGGGTCGGCACCTCGATCGTCGCGCCGAAGACGGCCTCGACGAAGGTCACGGGGACCGTCACGCGCAGGTTCAGCCCGTCGCGCTCGAACACCGGATGCTTGCGGACCGAGACGGTGAGCACCAGGTCGCCGGGATCACCGCCGTCCGGGCTGGGGCGGCCCTTGCCGCGGACGCGGATCTTCTGGTCGTCGGCCACGCCGGCCGGGATGCGCACTGAGAGGGTGCGCCCGTCGCCGGTCTGCAGCTGGACGGTGTCGCCCCGGGTCGCGGTGCGGAAGTCGATGGTGGTGCTGGCGGTGACGTCGGCGCCCTTCTGCGGGCCGCCGAAGCCGCGGTAGCCGCCGCTGGGCTGGCCGAAGCGGCTGCCTCCGCCGCCGAACATGCCGCCGAGGATGTCCTCGAAGCCGGGCGGCGGGCCCTGCTGGGTGCTGTAGGAGGTGCGCCCGCCCTGGCCGAACATGCCGCCGAAGACGTCGTCGAACCCTCCGGGCTGGCCTCCCGCGGTGAAGCGCGCTCCGCCGCCCATGGCGCGGATCTGGTCGTACTCCTTGCGCTGCTCGGCGTCCGAGAGCACGGTGTACGCCTCGCTGATCTCCTTGAAGCGCGCCTCGGCCTTCGCGTCCCCCGGGTTGGAGTCGGGGTGGAACTGGCGGGCGAGCTTGCGGTAGGTCTTCTTCAGGTCCGCGGCGGAGACGTCCTTGGACACGCCGAGGACCTTGTAGAAGTCCTTGTCGAACCAATCCTGGCTGGCCATGTGCCTCTTCCTGTGTCGAATGCGGCGAGGGACCCCGCCCCGGTCCGGCAGCGTGCTGCCGAGCGGGGCGGGGTCCTCCGCGGTGGTGGTGCCGGTGGCGGTGTCAGTCGGCGGGGACTGCCACGACCACCTTGGCGGCCCGCAGCAGCGAGCCTCCGAGGTAGTAGCCCGCCTCGACGACGTCCGCGACCGTGGAGGTCTCGGCGCCGGGGGTGGGCTGCTGGAAGATCGCCTCGTGGATGTTCGGGTCGAACAGGTCGCCCACGGTGCCGGTCTTCACCAGGCCGAGCTTCTCCACTCCGCCGCGCAGCTTCTGCGCGATGGCCGTGAAGGGTCCGCCCTCGGCGAGGTCGCCGTGCTTCTCGGCGCGGTCGAGGTCGTCGAGCACGGGGAGGATGACCTTCACCGCGTCGCCGATCGCCCGCTCCTTGTCGACCTGGCGGTTGGCCTCGGTGCGCTTGCGGTAGTTCGCGTACTCCGCGGTCACCCGCTGGAGATCGGCGAGGTGCTCGGCCGCGAGCGTCTCGGCGCTGGACTGTCCCGAGAGGAACGAGAGGTCGGCGTCCGAGAGGCTGGTCTCGACGTCGGGCCCCTCGGCCTCGATGAGGCCCTCCTGGTCCTGGGCGTCCTGCGCCGCCTCGGCTCCCGCCTCGCCGCCGGTGACCGGCTGCTCCTCGGGGAGGTCCTGGGGCTCGTTCTCGGCTGCCATGGCTACTTCGTGTCCTTCGGCTCGTCCTCGTCGATGACCTCGGCGTCGACGATGTCCTCGTCGTCCTTCTTGTCACCGTCGGCCGGAGCGTCCGCGGGGGCGCTCTGCGCGGCCTGGTCCTGGGAGTAGATCGCCTGGCCGATCTTGGTCTGCGAGGCGTTGAGGGCGTCGAACGCGGTCTTGACGGCCGCGTCGTCGTCGCCGGCGAGCGCGGTCTTCAGCGCGTCGACGTCTCCCTGCACCTCGGACTTGACGTCCTCGGGCAGCTTGTCCTCGTTGTCCTTGATCAGCTTGTCGATCGAGTACGCCAGGGTCTCGGCGTTGTTGCGGATCTCGGCGGCCTCGCGGCGGGCCTTGTCCTCGGCGGCGTGCTCCTCGGCCTCGCGGACCATGCGGTCGATGTCGTCCTTGGGCAGCGACGAGCCGCCCGTGATCGTCATCGACTGCTCCTTGCCGGTGCCCTTGTCCTTCGCGGATACGTGGACGATGCCGTTGGCGTCGATGTCGAAGGTGACCTCGACCTGCGGGATGCCGCGCGGGGCCGGCGCGATGCCGGTCAGCTCGAACGTGCCCAGGTTCTTGTTGTCGCGGGTGAACTCGCGCTCGCCCTGGAAGACCTGGATAGCGACGGACGGCTGGTTGTCGTCGGCCGTGGTGAAGGTCTCGGACCTCTTGGTCGGGATCGCGGTGTTGCGCTCGATGAGCTTGGTCATGATCCCGCCCTTGGTCTCGATGCCCAGCGAGAGCGGGGTCACGTCGATCAGGAGGACGTCCTTGCGCTCGCCCTTGAGGACGCCGGCCTGCAGCGCGGCGCCGACGGCGACGACCTCGTCCGGGTTGACGCCCTTGTTGGGCTCCTTGCCGCCGGTGAGCTTCTTGACGAGCTCGGCCACGGCCGGCATGCGGGTCGAGCCGCCGACGAGGACCACGTGAGCGATGTCCTCGACCTTGACGCCCGCCTCGGCGATGACGTCGGTGAAGGGCTTGCGGGTGCGCTCGATCAGGTCGCTGGTGAGCTCCTCGAACTTGGCGCGGGTGAGCGTCTCGTCGAGGTTCGCCGGGCCGTTCTCGGTGAGCGAGAGGTAGGGCAGCTGGATGCTGGTCGAGGTGCTCGAGGAGAGCTCCTTCTTCGCCTGCTCCGCGGCCTCCTTGAGGCGCTGGCGAGCGATCTTGTCCTTCGAGACGTCGACGCCGGTCGAGTCCTTGAAGCGCTTGACCAGGTGGTCGACGACGCGCTGGTCCCAGTCGTCGCCGCCGAGGCGGTTGTCGCCCGAGGTCGCGCGGACCTGGATGGTCGAGAAGTCGTCGTCCTTGCCCACCTCGAGGAGGGAGACGTCGAACGTTCCGCCGCCGAGGTCGAAGACGAGGATGAGCTCGTCCTCCTTGCCCTTGTCGAGGCCGTAGGCCAGCGCGGCCGCGGTGGGCTCGTTGATGATGCGCAGGACGTTGAGGCCGGCGATCTCGCCGGCGTCCTTGGTCGCCTGGCGCTCGGCATCGTTGAAGTAGGCCGGGACGGTGATGACAGCGTCGGTCACCTTGTCGCCCAGGTACTGCTCCGCGTCGCGCTTGAGCTTGCCCAGGATGCGGGCCGAGATCTCCTGCGGGGTGTACTTCTTGTCCTCGACGCCGAAGGTCCAGTCGGTGCCCATGTGGCGCTTGACCGACGCGATGGTGCGGTCGACGTTGGTGACGGCCTGGCGCTTCGCGGTCTCGCCGACGAGCACCTCCCCGTCCTTGGTGAACGCCACGACGGACGGCGTGGTGCGGAAGCCCTCGGCGTTGGCGATGACGGTGGGCTCGCCTCCCTCGAGGACGGCCACGACAGAGTTGGTGGTTCCCAGGTCGATGCCTACGGCACGGGACATATGCGTTGTTCTCCTTCGCGATCGGCGTCGCGCGGGCGGCTGCCGGTCAGTTGACGGGTGGTGCGGAATCCTCTGCGGGAGTTGAGCCCCGCACGCTCAAGTTTACGCATCCGTCGTCTCGCGTCAAGTCCGGAGGCGAGAAGTTGAGTCGCATCGGCTCAACTCTCAGACTCGCGGGTCCCGCCGCTTCCGGCCGTTCACCTCCTCCCCCTACGGTGGGCCCATGACGACGCGCACCGGCCGCTGGCCCGTCCTCGCCTGGGGCCTGTGGGACTGGGGCGGATCGGCCTTCAACGCGGTGGTGACCACCTTCGTCTTCACCGTCTACCTGACCACCGACGGGCTCTTCGGCACCTCGAGCGGAGTCTCGGCCGCGCTCGGCTGGTCCCTCGCCGCCGCCGGCGTGGTCGTCGCCGTCATCGCGCCGATCACCGGCCGCCGGGCCGACCTCGGCGGGCGCCGCCGGTTCTGGCTGGGGATCCACTCCGCCGTTGTCGTCCTCTGCATCCTGCTGATGTTCCTCGTGCGCCCCGACCCGGCCCTCCTCTGGCTGGGACTCGGACTGCTCGCGGTCGGCACGGTCTTCTTCGAGTTCGCGAGCGTCAACTACAACGCGATGCTCCTCCAGGTCTCGACCCGGGCGACCATCGGCCGCGTCTCCGGCTTCGGCTGGGGCATGGGCTACGTGGGCGGGATCGTCCTGCTGCTGATCGTGTACTTCGGCTTCATCTCGCCCGAGGTCGGGCTCTTCGGAGTGACGGGGGACGACGGCCTCGACGTGCGCGTCTCGATCCTGGTCGCCGGCGTGTGGTTCGCCGTCTTCGCCCTCCCGGTGCTGGTCGCGGTGCCGGAGACGCCGGCACAGGCGAGCCGGGCGGAGCGCGTCGGCGTGATCGCCTCCTACCGCGCGCTCTTCGCGCAGGTCGCCGCCCTCTGGCGCGAGAACCGCAGCACCGTGGCCTTCCTCATCGCCAGCGCTGTGTTCCGCGACGGGCTCACCGGGGTCTTCACCTTCGGCGGCGTGCTGGCGCAGGGCACCTTCGGCTTCGACGCCGGCGAGGTGATCCTGTTCGCCATCGCCGCGAACGTCGTGGCCGGAGTGGCGACCATCTCGGTCGGCGCGCTCGACGACCGCATCGGCCCCAAGGCCGTGATCGTCGCCTCGCTCATCGGCCTGGTCGTCTGCGGCACCGCCGTCTTCGTCCTGCACGACGGGGGGAGCACGGTGTTCTGGATCTTCGGCCTGCTGCTGTGCCTGTTCGTCGGCCCGGCGCAGTCGGCGAGCCGCAGCTACCTGGCCCGCCTCATCCCGGAGGGACGCGAGGGCGAGATCTTCGGCCTCTACGCGACCACCGGGCGGGCGGCCTCGTTCCTCGCGCCCGCCGCCTTCGCAGCCGCCGTCTCGATCGCCGCGGCCGTCTCGGGCAGCGGCGAGGCGAACGTGCAGTACTGGGGCATCCTCGGGCTCGTCCTCGTCCTCGCCGTGGGGCTGGTGCTGCTCCTGCCGGTGCGCCGCCCGCCGGCCACCGCCCCCGTCGTGCCGGAGCCGCGGCTCGCTCCGCCCGCCCGCCGGGACTGACGAGGCCCGGCCCGCGGAGACGCGGGCGAGGCCCCTCCCCGCGCGCCGCCGGCCGCGGATCAGACCGTGGCGATCCAGAACACGATCAGCAGGAGCGTGACGAGGAAGCCGGTCAGGAAGTTCAGCGCGAGGAAGCGCTTCCAGCCCGCGTTCGCCCGCTCCGCCTCGGCGTCCTCGAGGGACCGGTACGGCCAGATGCTCACCGCGTACGGCACCGCGAGGATCGCCGCGAGGGTCCCCGGCCAGGGCAGCAGGAGCAGGAGCAGTCCGCTCGCGACGTAGGCGCCGATGGCGAAGCGCGTGGTCGCCTTCGCCCCGATCACGGTCGCGATCGAGCCGATGCCGCCCGCGCGGTCGGCCAGGATGTCCTGCACCGCGCCGAAGGCGTGGCTCGCGATCCCCCAGAGGAAGAACGCCACGAGCAGCGCCACCAGAGGTCCGGTGACCACGGTGCCCGCGAGGGCGATCCCGTAGACGGCCGGGCTGACGAAGTGGGTCGCCGAGGTCAGCGAGTCGACGAACGGGCGCTCCTTGAAGCGGAGCCCCGGCGCACTGTAGGCGATCACGGCGAAGACGCTGATCGCGAGGACCAGCCACGAGACCGGTGACCCGAGCAGCACGAGCGCCACCAGGAACGGCACGTTCGTGGCCACCGCCGCGATGAGCGTCGCTCGGTGCTCGCTCCGGTCGAGCACGGCGCCCTCGACGCCGCCCTTGCGGGGGTTCCGCAGGTCGGACTCGTAGTCGAAGACGTCGTTGATCCCGTACATCGCGAGGTTGTAGGGGATGAGGAAGTAGATCGTGCCGAGCACGAAGGCGAGGTCGATCTCGCGGGTGGTCAGCAGGTACGCCGCCGCGAACGGGTAGGCGGTGTTGACCCAGCTCAGCGGGCGGCTCGAGACGAACAGCGCGCGCAGCCGGTTCACGGCTCGCTCCGACGACGCGAGGGCAGGAGCACCCAGAGCGCCGGGAGGGCGAGGGCCGCGGCGATGGCGTAGGCGAAGTCCTCGATCGGAGCGACACCGATCCGGATGCCCGAGATCAGGTCGTCGTCGTAGGCGACCAGCAGGCCCACTCCGATCATGATGTTGTCGAACACGGCGGTCATCACCAGCAGCACGGCGAGGGTGCCGAGGACGACGGGCAGGCGCAGGACGCGTCGGCGCAGCGCGAGCAGCAGCAGCACCAGCACCACCGCGAGGAACACGGCATTGAGGAGGAGGTAGGTCACGCGCGCGCCTCCGCCCGCCGGGCGACCCGCTGCGAGAGGAAGCCGTGCACATCCATCGTCAGGTAGCAGAGCAGGGTGAGGAAGAGGACCTCCTCGACCGGGAGCTCCGGCGCGATCTGCAGGCCGGTCATGTAGGAGGTCTCGCCGCGGAAGAAGACGCCCAGGCCGATCCCGACGAGGTCCCAGACCAGGAAGAACGCGACTCCCACGGGCAGCACGATCGCCGCGCGTCGCGCGTCCGCCCAGAAGAACAGCCGGAAGCGGCGGTCGAGCACGATCATCCCGGTGATCGAGACGAGGAGCGCGAGCAGGTAGAGGATCCCCACGCCTACTCCCCCACGGCGACGGGCGCGACCGGAGCGGACGGCGCCTCCCGCACGGGCAGCGGCTCGGTCGACACGTCGCCGCGCACGCGCTTGAGCATGACCTCGGCGCTGATGATGCACATCGGCAGGCCGATGCCGGGGATCGTGGAGCTGCCGGCGAAGAGCAGTCCGTCGACGTGCCTGCTGACGTTCCCGGCGCGGAAGAAGGCGCTCTGCGAGAGGACGTGGGCCGGTCCGAGCATCGAGCCGCGCCAGGCGCCGAGGTCGCTCTCGAAGTCGGCCGGGCCGATGGTGCGGCGGACGACGATCCGCTCGGCCAGGTCGGTCGCGCCGGTCCAGGACGCGATCTGCGCGATGGCCTGGTCGGCGATGGCCTCGACGCGCGCGTCGCCCGCGCCGTCGACTCCGCCGTGGCCGATCGAGGTGTCGGCCGGGATCGGCACGAGCACGAACAGGTTCTCGTGCCCCTCCGGAGCCGTGCTCGCGTCGGTCGCGCTCGGGCGGCAGACGTAGATCGACGCGGGATCGGGGACGGTCGGGTGCTCGCCGAAGATCTTGTCGAAGTTGTCGCGCCAGTCCTTCGTGAAGAGCAGGGTGTGGTGCTCGAGCTCGGGCAGCTCCCCGCGCACGCCCAGGAGGACGAGGACGGCGCTCGGGCCGGGCTCGCGCTTCTCCCAGTAGGCGGGCGGGTAGGTCCGCAGCTCCTCGGGGAGGAGCGACTGCTCGGTGGTGAAGAGGTCGGAGGCGTTGACGACCAGGTCGGCGGGGATCCGCTCCGTGCCGTCGGGGCCCGTGAACTCGACTCCGACGACCTCGGCGCCGCGGCGTCCGCCGCGGGGCGAGCGCGCGGTGAGGATCCGTGTCGCGGGCGAGGACGTGCGGACGGTGACGCCGGCCTCCTCGGCGACGTCGGCGACCGCCTCGATCAGCTTCGTGAATCCGCCCATCGGGTAGAGCACGCCGTCGGCGAGGTCGAGATGGCTCATCAGGTGGTACATGCTCGGCGCGGCGAACGGCGAGGAGCCGAGGAAGACGGCCGGGTAGCCGAGGATCTGGCGCAGCCGGTTGTCGGTGACCGCCGTCGCCGCGAACGTGTCGAGCGGCGTGAGCAGCAGGCGGCCGAGCCTCCCGGTCCGGCTGAGCACGTCGCGGCGCAGCAGCGGGAGGAAGGACGAGAAGCTCGTGTAGAGGAAGCGGCGCTTGGCCATCTCGTAGGTGTCGCGCGCGGAGTCGAGGTACGCGCGCATCCGCTCGCCCGCTCCGGGCTCGATGCTCTCGAAGAGCGCGAGGTTCGACTCGAGGTCGGCGAGCACGTCGATCGGCTCGTCGACGCCCTCGCTGTAGACCCGGTAGCCGGGGTCGAGCGTGACGAGGTCGAGGCGCTCCTCGGCGCTGGTGCCCATCAGGCGGAAGAAGTGGTCGAACACCTCGGGCATCAGGTACCAGGAGGGACCGGTGTCGAAGCGGAAGCCCTCGTGCTCCCACGAGCCGGCGCGGCCGCCGACGGCCTCGCGCGCCTCCAGGAGGGTCACGTCGTAGCCGTCGCGCGCGAGCAGCGCGGCGGAGGCGAGCCCGCCGATCCCCCCGCCGATGACGACGGCGCGGTGCGGGCCGGTCCTCGAGCGGGTCGCGCGGACGGGGCCGGGGCCCAGGCGCGGGCCGAGCGTCGACACGGCCGCCTTCGCCGCGAGCGCCGCCTTGGCGGCCGTGGGCACGCTGACGCGGGCGCGGAGGAGCTCCTCGGCGGGCGTCGCGCGGATCCGGTCGGCCAGGGCGGCGAAGAGGGAGTGGGCGAGCAGGACCGCGCGCCGGCTCGAGCGCGGGAGCTCGGGCACGATGGCGGCGGCCTCGGCGAGGTCGTCGTCGAGGTCGGCGAGCAGCGAGGCCTTGTCGCGCTCGGAGAACGCCCGCGGGTCGACTCCGGGGAAGTAGCTGCGGCCGAGGCCGTCGACGTCGGCGGCGAGATCGCGGAGGAAGTTGACCTTCTGGAACGCGGCGCCCAGGCGGCGCGCTCCGGCCACGAGCCGCGCGCGGGCGGTCTCGGAGACGAGCCCCGCGTCCGGCGCCGCGAGGAACACGTGCAGGCACATCAGCCCGACGACCTCGGCGGAGCCGTAGACGTAGGCCTCGAAGGACTCGGGGGTGTGCTCGGTCTCGCGGAGGTCGGCGCGCATCGACGCGAAGAACGGCCGGGTGAGCTCGGTGCCGAATCCGGTCGCCCGCGCGGTCCGCGCGAAGGCGTGGATCACGAGGTTGGAGCTGTAGCCGGAGGCGAGCGCGCGCTCGGTCTCGGCCTCGAAGGCGTCGAGGGACTCCTCCACCGCGGCCCGGTCGAGACGGGCCTCCTCGGCGACGCCGTCGACGATCTCGTCGGCGACGCGCACGAGGGCGTAGACGTCCTCCACCCGCTCGCGGACGCCCGGGGCGAGCAGGCGCGTAGCCAGCCCGAAGGAGGTGGAGTAGCGGCGGATCACCTGCGCGGACGACTCGTGCGCGACGCGGTCGTACAGTTCGCTCTGGCGGCTCATCGTGCCACCGTACGGGGGCTCGGCCGGGCGGAGCGCATCGTCGCGCGCATCCGCGCGTGGCGGACAGCGCTCATCGGGTGCGCCCGACCACGCTGGCCACCAGCGGGCGGACCTCGTTGCGGAACGCCTCCGACACCGCGGGCGTCTCCAGAGCCGCCCAGGCGCGATCGGCGAACTGGTTCGCGAGCCCCTCGGCGTAGCTGCGGGCGCCGCACTCCTCGAGGATGCCGCGCACCTTCTCCGCGGTCTCGGGCGCGAGGTGCTCGTCGCCGATCAGCGCCTCGATGTCGGGCCAGCAGTCCGTGCCGGCCGCGTGGGCGATGAGGACGGTGCGCTTGCCCTCGCGGAGGTCGCCCAGCGTGGTCTTGCCGGTCTGCCCCTCCGAGCCGAAGACCCCGAGCAGGTCGTCGACGATCTGATAGGCGATGCCGATCCAGCGGCCGAACTCGCCGAGGGCGTCCACCGCGGCGTCCGAGGCCCCGGCGAGGATCGCTCCGGCCTGCAGCGGCGCCTCGAACGAGTAGACGGCCGTCTTGAGGCGCTCCATCTCGAGCACCTCGTCGACCGAGGGCATGCCCGGCATGAGGGAGAAGTCCACATCGGCCAGCTCACCCGCGGCGGAGGCGAAGACGGCCTCGTCGAGCAGGGTGAGCAGGCGGGCCCGCACGCCGTCGGAGGCGCCGACGCCCTCGACGAGGCGGTGGGCTCCGGTGAGGGCGAGGTCCCCGGCGATCACGGCCACGGAGGTGCCCCGGTGCTCGGCGATCGGGATGGAGAGGCCCGCGGTCGTCGCCTCGTCGCGGTAGCTGCCCGAGACGTTCGGGCCGCCGCGGCGCACGAAGTCGCGGTCGATCACGTCGTCGTGCACGATCAGCGCGGTGTGCAGCAGCTCGAACGCCGCGCCGAGATGGGCGGCGGCCTCCGGATCCTGGCCGCCGTGGGCCTCGTACGCCGAGATCACCATCAGCGGGCGGAAGCGCTTGCCGCCGCGGGTGTTGGCTTCCAGCGTCTGCCAGAGGGTCAGGTAGCGGGGTCCGAGACGCACCGCCCGGGACCTCGCCAACGAGAAGAACCTGTCCAGGACGGCATCGACGTGCTCCTGCCTCAACCGGGACAGAACCACGGGGTCGCGCGTATCCACGGGGGAAGGCTAACAAAGGGGAGAACCAGGACGATAAGCCGGCTGATGTGTTGCGGCGTGCTTGACTTGCGGGTATGACTTCGCCAGCCGCCACTGTTCAGACGGACCGGATCGAGCAGGTGGTCCTCCTCGACGAGGCCGGGAACGCCGTGGGGGTCGCCGACAAGGCGACCGTGCACGACACGGCCACTCCCCTGCACCTCGCGTTCTCCTGCCACGTCTTCTCCCCGGACGGCGCGCTTCTGGTGACCCGCCGCGCGCTGGAGAAGCGCACCTGGCCGGGCGTCTGGACCAACTCCTTCTGCGGGCACCCCGCCCCGGGCGAGCGGATCGAGGACGCCGTCGTCCGCCGGGCCGAGCGCGAGCTCGGCGCCCGGCTGGCCACGCTGGAGGTCGCCCTGCCGGACTTCCGCTACCGCGCGGTCGACGCGTCCGGCGTCGTCGAGAACGAGATCTGCCCCGTCTACACGGCGACGCTGTCGAGCCGCGACGCCCTCGATCCGCGCCTCGACGAGGTCATGGACTACGAGTGGGTCGACGCCGAGGCGACGCTCGCCGCCGTCCGCTCGACCCCCTGGGCGTTCTCCCCCTGGCTCGTGCTGCAGCTCCCCCGCCTGCTGGGCTGACCCCCGCGCCCTGATCCCTGCGCCGGCGTCAGTCGGTGTAGACGTCCGTGCGGTGGAAGTTGAGCGCCGAGCGCGACGCGGTCGGACCGCGCTGGCCCTGGTACCGCGAGCTGTACTCCGCCGAGCCGTAGGGCTTCTCGGCGGGCGAGCTGAGGCGGAAGAAGCACATCTGGCCGATCTTCATCCCCGGCCAGAGCGTGATGGGGAGCGTCGCGACGTTGCTGAGCTCGAGGGTGACGTGGCCGGTGAAGCCCGGATCGATGAACCCGGCGGTCGAGTGGGTCAGCAGCCCGAGCCGTCCGAGCGAGCTCTTGCCCTCGAGGCGCGCCGCGATGTCGTCCGGCAGCGACACCTCCTCGTAGGTCGAGCCGAGCACGAACTCTCCCGGGTGGAGGATGAACGGCTCGCCCTGGGGCGTCTCGACCAGGCGGGTCAGCTCGGGCTGGTCCTCGGCCGGATCGATGTACGGGTAGCGGTGGTTGTCGAACAGCCGGAAGAAGCGATCGAGGCGCACATCGACGGACGACGGCTGCAGCATCGACGGATCGTGCGGGGCGAGCCCCACGCGGCCGGAGGCGAGTTCGAGCGAGATGTCGCGATCGGAGAGGAGCACGCTGCGATCCTAGGGCGTGGCGCGACCCCGGGGCATGGGCCGGCTCCGGGCCTTGCTACGATGTCCTGGTGCGCCCGAGCGGCGCCGCGCGAGTGTAGTTCAATGGTAGAACTTCTGCTTCCCAAGCAGATGGCGCGGGTTCGATTCCCGTCACTCGCTCTCCTCCCTCCCCTCGTCTGCGGCCGGTCCTCCGGCCCGATGCGAGCGGCTCCTCCTCCGGCGCTGCAGCGGCGTCCGTCAGCGCGGCGGCGTCCGACAGCGCAGCGGCGTCCGTCAGCGCAGCGGCGTCCGTCAGCCCAGCGGTGTCCGTCAGCCCAGCAGCGGCAGCCGCCCGACGATCCTGTCGATCCGGTTCCTCGGCCCCACCAGGCTGACCGCGAGGTACTGCAGCTCGTCGGAGCCGCTCGCCGCCACCGCCTCCCGGTACTCGTCGTACACCCGGGTGGCCTGCGCGGACGCGGGCATGTCGGCGACGAACGTCCCGTCGTGCGCCTCGGCCTTCGCGCGGATCGCGAGCAGGGTCGCCGCGTCGGCGGCGAGGACCGTGCAGCCGGCCCACGGCAGACCGGGATGCAGCGATCCGGACGCGTCGGCGGGGCTCGGTCCGAGCAGCCCCGCGACGTGTGCGGCCGTCGCGGCGCCCACGCAGATCGCGGCGTTCACGGCGCGGCCGGCGGGGAGGGACTCCTCGACGACGACCACCCACTTGAGGCGGGCCGAGCGGGTGGGCGCGGCGGTGTCGATCTCGTCGGGGTGGAAGCCGACGGCGTCGGGGGCGGGGATGGTCATGGTGCTCCTCGGTTCGTGCGAAGTGACGTCACGAACAGTAGGCAGGAGGGCTCCCCTTCGGCAGGATCTCCGTATGAACGACCAGCAGAACGGCCCAGGAGCGGCACTCGACGAACTCGACGTCCGGATCCTGCAGGTCCTGCAGTCGGATGCACGGATCACGAACCGTGACCTCGCAGCCGCCGTGCACGTCTCGCCGACCACCGCCCTCGACCGCACGAGGAGCCTCCGGCGCCGCGGCGTGATCACCGGCGCGACGCTCACTCTCGACTTCGCGGCCCTCGGGCGCGGCGTGCAGGCGCTGATCGCGGTCCGCATCCGTCCGCCGTCGCGCGAGATCATCGAGGCCTTCCGCGACTGGGTCGCCGGCCTCGACGAGACGGTCGGCGTGTTCGTCACCTCCGGCTCGGAGGACTTCATCATCCACGTCGCCGTTCGCGACAACCAGGACCTCTACGCCTTCGTCATCGACGAGCTGACGCAGCGCCGCGAGGTCGCCGACGTGCGCACCTCGGTCGTCTACGAGCACCTGCGCGAGCAGGTCGTCCTGCCGCTGGAGCCGCACGGCCGAGCGCATGGACACGGGTGATGAAGATAAAGTTACAGTGAAGAGCTTCCACTGAAAGAAAAGAGGTGCTCGTGGCCAAACGATCCGTACCGCCCCGCCCGGTCGTGGCCGACGCGCTCCTGCTGCTGGGGCAGCTCGTGCGCGAAGCCCGGCTCCGGCACCGGTGGACTCGGGAGGAGCTCGCCGTCCGCGCCGGAGTCTCGACCCCCACCGTCGCAGGCATCGAGGCAGGGGCACCCGGCACCGCGGTCTCCACCGTCTTCAGCGTCGCCGAGCTGGTCGGCGTCCCGATCTTCGGCATCGACGACCCGGTCGAGCTGGCCCGTCGCCGCCGCTCAGGCGAGGAGAAGCTGGCGCTCCTCCCGTCGCGCATGCGGCGTCGCACGACCGACGAGCTCGACGATGCCTTCTGACCGCGTCTACGTCTGGACCTGGCTCCCCGGGTCCGAAACCCCTGTCGTGGCCGGAGCCGTGGAGCAGCGGGGCGACCGCTTCCCCTTCGTCTACGCCGCCTCCTATCGATCCCTCCCCGGGTCGATCAGCCTCTACGGGCCTGAGCTCCCGCTCCGCGAAGGGACCATCGAACCGCGCGACGGGCTCGTCCTGGCCGGAGCGCTGCGCGACGGCAGCCCCGACGGCTGGGGACGGACCGTCATCGACGAGCGTCGGGGAGCTCGCGATCGGGGGCTGACCGAACTGGAGTACATGATCGCCTCCGGCTCGTCGCGGTTCGGGGCGCTCGACTTCCAGGAGTCCCCGACCGAGTACACACCCCGGGAGGACCGTTCATCGCTGGACGAGCTGCACGAGGCCGCCGATCGACTGGAGGCCGGGCTCGCCCTCTCGCCCGCTCTCGACGCGGCACTCCTCCGCGGCACCAGCATCGGCGGTGCCCGACCGAAGGCCACTCTCCTCGACGACGCCGGAGTCGAGCACATCGCCAAGTTCTCGGCGAGCAGCGATCGGACCTTCCAGGTGGTGAACGCGGAAGGCGCCGCCCTCGCGCTCGCCCGCCGCGCCGGTCTGGACGTCGCACGGAGCCGTGTCGTCTCCTCGCTCGGAAAGGACGTCCTGCTCGTCCAGCGGTTCGATCGAGAGGGCCGCCGGCGCCGCCACGCGGTCTCCGCCCTCACCATGAGCGGCGAGAGCGAGTGGACCGCGCGATACGTGTCCTATCCGGAGGTGCTGGACGTCCTGCGGCGGCACGGGCCGGCGGGAGTGGATCCCGGTCCTGAGCTGTTCGCGCGGATCGCCTTCAACATGGCGATCAGCAACTCCGACGACCACGCACGCAATCACGCGGCGTTCTGGGACGGTCGACACCTGACTCTGACGCCCGCGTACGACCTCGCCCCCGGCAATCGGTCCGGCGAGACAGCCACTCAGGCCCTCGCCTACAGCCGCGACGGCGAGAAGCGCGCGAACTTCGCCTCCCTCATGAAGTCCGCACCCGTGTACGGACTCGACCGCGCGGAGGGTCGGGCGGCCGTCGAGAGGACCATCGAGGCGGTCGTGGACGGCTTCGATGACGCGGTCGAAGAGGCGCGCGTCCCCGAGCGCGATCGCGAGCTGCTGCGGGGCCACCTGTTCCTCAACCCCGGCGTGCTCCACGACCTCTCGGACGTCGTGATCGGCTGGACCGCCGGCACGCCCGGCGGATCCGACGCGACACGCCGGGCAGATCCGCGGCAGCGCGCGGGATCGCGGGACGCAGAGGGCAGGGTGGAGGGGTGACAGAGCTCGTCCAGATCCCGTCGCCGGGCGTCGCCCTCGAGTACGGGCACCCCGGCCGGCCCGTGGTGGTCGTGCTGCACGACGTCTTCGGGCGCCTGCCGTGGCTGGAGCCGTTCGCCGAGGCCGTGGCGAAGCACGGCTACCACGTGCTCGTGCCCGACCTCTACGACGGCTGGGCCACGCTCGCCCCGGAGGACGCGCGCGACCTCGCCGCGATGGCCGCGCAGGACCGCACCCTCGCCGCCGTCGCCGAGGCGGTCGGCACCGGAGTCGCGGCCGGGGCGCCGCGCAGCGCCGTCATCGGCTTCGGCTTCGGCGGCCGCCTCGGGCTGCTCGCCGCGGGCACCGGGCTCGTGGACGCGGTGGTCGCGTACTACGCCACCCTCGGTGCGGAGGAGCACGTGCTGGTCCCGTGCCCCACCCTCCTGCACTACGCGCAGAGCGACGAGTGGCCCGCGGGCGACGACCCGGAGTCGTTCGTCGGACGGCTGAAGGAGTCGGGGACGCCGGTCACGGCGCACACCTACCCGGACACGCAGCGGCACTTCGCGAACGGCAACCTGCGCGACGCGGTCAGCCCCGCCTCCGCGGCGCTCGCCTACGCGCGGACGCTCTCGTTCCTCAATCCGCAGCTCATCGACACCTGAGCTCAGCCCTGCACGTCGTGCAGGTGGTGCTGGACGTCGTGCAGGTAGTAGCGGGCGATCGTGTCGACCGTGAAGGCCGCGCCGTCGCTGCGGCGGCCTCGCCGCTGCCACTGGGCACCGGCGACGGAGTCGAACACCTCGGCGATGCGCTCGGCCGCCTCGACCAGCTCGCGGCCGACCGTCGCGGGGTCCTGCTGGTCGTAGCGCTCCTCCACGGCGGTGACGTCCTGGTCCCAGTTGGGGTAGAGCGGGTCGTCGCCGGCGAGCATCAGCTGCACGCGGGTGCGGTAGATGCGGTGCACGTCGCGCACGTGCGCGGCGTACTCGAGCGGCGACCAGGTCTCGTCGTCGGGCCGGCCCGCCGCGTCGTCGCGGTCGAGCACGTAGGGCCAGGCGGCGGCGTTCTCGCGGATGAGCTCGGCGACCTCATCGGCGTCGACGAGCGAGGCGTCGAAGCCGCACTCGAGGCAGGGGCGCTCGAGGACCCAGGTCCAGTCCTTGGTGTCGGGAGTGATCGGCATGGAACCAGAGTAGGGCGCCGCCGGATCAGCAGCGCGTCGGGGTCCCCTGCACGGCGCCGCGCTCGCCGTCGGCCGTCCACGGGAGCCGGGGCAGGCCCTCGGCTCCCGCCGCGGCTCCCTGCTCGACCGCGATGGCGGCCAGGGTGCGGGCGACCGTCGCGGCGAAGTCGCCGCCGGGCGTCGAGCTGTTGATCGAGACGGCCACGGTCAGGCCCGAGACCGGGTCGGAGTAGGCCGCGGTGACGAAGCCGGGCGCGAGACCCGAGAAGCCGCGGAGGGGTCCCGCCTCGTGCCCGCCGAGCCCGGCACGGAGGTAGTCGGCGCGGCCCTGGCCCTGGACGACCGGGTCCTGCCACATGGCGTCGTTCGCGGGATCGGCCGCGAGACCCGTCGCCAGCCGCCGGAGGTCCTCCAGATCGGTCAGCGCTCCGCCCGCGGCGCCGAGCGCGGACGGGGACGCGGCGGTGACGTCGAGGCGCACGTCGCAGCGCTTCTCCCCGGTCGCCGGGTCCAGCGCGACCGCGTAGCCGCGGGGGGACGGAGCGGGCAGATCGACCTCGGAGGAGCCGGGCAGCTCCGTGCTGCGCAGGCCGTACCGCGGCACCACGTACTGGTCGTAGAGCTCCCCGATGCTCCGGCCGGTCACCTGCGCGGCGACGATGCCGGCGAGCAGCGGACCGGTGGCGGAGTCGGACCACGCCGCTCCGGGCTCGGCCGAGGCGCCGCGCACCTGGGCCGCGGCGAGCAGCTCGAGCGTCGGCCACTGCCGCGGGGGGTTCTGGAGCACGGTCGGCCAGAGCGCCGAGCGGAAGTCGGCCAGGCCGGAGGTGTGCGCGCAGAGCTCGCGCAGCGTGAGGCCGTCGATGCCGGGCAGGGAGCGCAGCGTCTCGCCGACGTCGGCGTCGAGGTCGACCCGGCCGGAGTCGGCGAGGGCGAGGACCACGTCGCAGGTCATCGCCTCGGTGCCGCCGGTGCCGAGCCGCAGGTGCGCGTCGGTGGTGAGGGCGGTGGTGCGCTCGTCCGACTCCCAGCCGACCGCGCCCTCCCAGCTGCCGCCCCACGGCGACCAGACCCCGGCGACTGCTCCGGTCGCGCCGGCGACGCCGACCGTCTCGTCGAGGAACCCCGACAGGGCGGAGGCGAGCTCCTCCGACGCCGCCTGCGCGGGCGCCTCCGCCACGCGCGAGGCGGCGGCGGGCGTGCAGCCGGCCAGTGCGAGCACGAGGACCGGGACGACGAGCAGTCCCGTCCGCGTCCGTCTGCGAGATCCCATGCCGTGCGACTCCCCCGTCGTCTGCGAACGGCACCACTGTACGGGGGCTCCGTCGGGCCGGAGAGGGCCGCTGAGCGCGCGATCGCGATTCGTGTCCTGACCGTGACCGGCGGAGTCCACCCCGTTCCCAAACCGGCAGGCGCCGGGTTACGAAGAGAGGGAGTACAGCGCAGAGGCGCTGCTCGAAGGAGGTAAGAGACCATGCGCAGATCCCCCAATCGACTGCTGGCGACTCTCTTCGGAGCCGTCTACGTCGTCGTCGGGCTCCTCGGCTTCGTCGTGACCGGAGGCGTGCAGTTCCTCTCGACCGAAGGCGGGCTCCTGCTCGGCGTCTTCGAGGTGAACCCGCTGCACAACATCGCCCACCTGCTCATCGGAGGCGCGCTGCTGATCGCGGGCCTGTCGACCGTCGCCGCGGCGAAGACCGTCAACGTGACCGTCGGAGCGGTGTACCTGCTGCTCGGCATCGTCGGCTTCTTCCTGGTCGACACCGCCCTGAACGTGCTGGCGCTGAACACCGCCGACCACTTCCTGCACCTGGCCAGCGCGCTGGTGCTCCTGGGAGTCGGACTCGGCACCGAGAAGACGGCGAGGACGCGCACCGCCGCGACCGCCTGACCCGGGCGGCACCCGCCGCCCCCTCTACTCCGTCCGCCGTGGGCCCGCCGTTTTCCGCGGCGGACGGACTGAACGGCCCCGGACGACACGATGCGGTGTGTCGATCCGGGGCCTCCTCTTCTTCCCCGATCCAGCGAAGGAGCCGCCATGACCACCGTGGCCCGCTGCAACGCCGCTTTCGCCGGACTCGGCGCCGGGCTCGTCCACCTCTCGCTCGCCGCCGGCGGCGAGGGCGTGCAGGCCCCGGTGATCGGGGTGCTCGGTGCCGTCGAGATCCTCTGGGCGGTCCTCGTCCTGGCGCGCGGCCGGATCGTCGTGCCGCGCTCCGCGCTGGTCGTCGCGGTCGCCTCCCTGGCGGCGTTCGCCCTCGCTCTGGCCCTCGGCGCACTCGCCGAGCCCCTCCCCGCGCTGGCGGCCGCGGTCCTCCAGCTGGTCGCGGTCGCCGTGGTGGCCGTCTCGCTCCGCTCTCCGCGCGTCGAGGAGAAGGCCGTCTCGCCGTCGCGAGCTCTCGTCGGACTCCTGGCCGGCGCGCTCACCGTCTCCGCGCTCGCCACCCCCGCCATGGCCGCCTCCTCGGGCGGGTCGGGCGACATGGGCGGGATGATGCACTCCGTCGTCGACGGCGGACACGGGCACTGACGCCTCTGGTCCCAGCGGCTCCGCTCGGCTAAGGTAAGGCAGACCTCAGTCGCCGAGGGAGGCCACCGTGTCGAACGTCATCCCGTTCTCCGAGGCCCTGCGCCTGCGCATCGGGCAGTCCGGCGCGGACGACGAGGGCGCCGCCTTCATGACCTCGCTGATGACCGGCTCCGGCAGCCGCGACGACTACATCGCGCTCATCTCGCAGCACTACTTCGTCTACGAGGCCCTCGAGGCCGTGGCGGAGGACATGGCCGGCGATCCCGTCGCGGAGCCCTTCCTCTCGGCCAAGCTCACCCGGCTCCCCGCGATCGCGGAGGACCTGCGCTTCCTCGTCGGCGAGGACTGGCGCGAGCGCATCCGCCCGCTGCCCTCGACCAGCGCCTACGTCGACCGGATCCGCACCGTGGCCTCGGGTTGGAGCGGCGGCTTCGTCGCCCACCACTACACGCGCTACCTCGGCGACCTCTCCGGCTGCGCGATCGTCCGCGGGCTGCTGCAGCGGCGGTTCGGCTTCGAGACCAACGGCGTCGGCTTCTTCCTCTTCGGCGAGATCGCCGCACCGTCGGCCTTCCGCGCCACCTACCGCGAGCAGCTCGACGCCGCGGGTTGGGACGAGGAGGAGCGCGAGCGGGTCATCGCGGAGGTCGCGGAGGCGTACCGGCTGACGACGGAGCTGTTCCGCGATCTCGCCCGGACCTGCGCGGCGGCCTGAGGCCCCCGCTCCCACGTCCTCCGCGGGGCGTCAGTCCGCGGACGCCTCCGCGACGGCGGCCGGCTCGGCTCGCCGTTCGGACATGAAGCGCAGCACGTCCTTGTCGACGATGATGTCGCTCGGCCGGAGCGGCCGCGTCAGGTAGAGCCCCTCGAGGCTCGTGATGCGGCTGAGCGCCACGTAGGTCTGCCCGGGGGCGAAGGCGCGCTGCCCGAGGTCGACCACGGCGGAGTCGTAGGTCTTGCCCTGCGACTTGTGGATCGTGACCGCCCACGCCAGGCGGAGCGGGAACTGCGCGAACTCGGCGACGATCTCGCGGGTGAGCTTCTTCGTCGCGGCGGAGTAGGAGTAGCGGTAGCGCTCCCAGGTCGCGGGCTCGACCTCGTGGACCTCGCCGTCCACCTCGACCCACACCGTCCCCGCGACCTTCGTCACCCGACCGATCGTGCCGTTCACCCAGCGCTGCTCGGAGTCGTTGCGCAGGAACATCACGTGCGCGCCGATCTTGAGCTCGAGGTTCTGGTCCGCCGGATAGGCGCGCCCGCCGAAGTCGCCGCTGATCTCGGCCGACGCGGTCTTCAGCGGGCCCTTCAGCCGCGCGAGCGCCGCCTGGTTGATGCGGTTGACCGTGTCGTTGCGGGTCGCGAGCGTGATCGCGTCGTCGGCCGGAGGCGTCCGCGCGCCCGCCGCGTTCAGCACGTCGGCGATCTCCTTCGTCACCATGCCGAAGCGGACCGCGTTGAGCATCCACTTGAAGCGCTCGTCGCTCTGCCGGTGGATCCGGCCGAGCTCGACGATCCGCAGCGGCGCCTCCTGCCAGACGAGGGCGTCGAAGAACCACAGCGAGCGGTAGCGGTCGGCGAAGTAGGCGCGCTCCTCCGGATCGCCGGGAACGGGTGCGAGCTGGAACGGGTCGCCGAAGAGGACGACCTGCACGCCCCCGAACGGCTCGGAGCGCCGCTGCCGCGCCTGCCGGAGGCTGCGGTCGATCCCGTCGAGCAGGTCGGCGTTGACCATGGAGATCTCGTCGATGACGAGCGTGTCGATGGTGTTGAGGAGCTTGCGCAGCTCGGGCGGCTGGTCGAGGTCGGAGTCGGCGATGACGCCGATCGGCAGTCGGAAGAGCGAGTGGATGGTCTGGCCGCCGACGTTCAGCGCCGCGACGCCGGTGGGGGCGCAGATGACGATCTGCTTGTCGGTGTTCCAGCTCAGGTGGTTGAGCAGGGTGGACTTGCCCGTGCCCGCGCGACCCGTGACGAACAGGTGCTCGCGCGTGTTCTCGATGAGGTCGAAGACCCGCTGCTGCTCGTCGGAGAGGGTCGGCTGAGTCACCGCTCCACTGTACCCGCGGCCCGCCGGGACCCCGGGGCCCGGGCGCGGATCAGCCGCGCTTCTGGAGGGCGGCCAGGCGGTCGTTGTAGGCCGTGAGCTCGGCCTCTCCGGTGCGGTCGGCCTGGCGGTCGCGGCGCTTGGTCTCGCGGGCGTCGGAGCGGCTCCACATCATCGCGACGACGATCGCGAGCGCGAGGGTGGGGATCTCGCCGATGCTCCACGCGATGCCGCCGGCCGCCTGCTGATCGGCGAGCGCGGAGGTGCCCCAGCCCATCGCTCCGTACCAGTCGGCGAGGAGCAGCCCCTCCCCCGTCATCAGTGCGAGGCCGAAGAAGGCGTGGAACGCCATGGTGCCCAGCAGCAGCAGCAGGCGCATCGCGTAGGGCACGCGGTGCACGCTCGGGTCCACTCCGATCAGGACGCTGACGAAGAGGTAGCCGGTGATCAGGAAGTGGACGATCATCCACTCGTGGCCGATGTGGTCCGTGGTGGCCCAGCGGAACAGCGGGGAGTAGTAGAAGCCCCAGAGCGACCCGACGAACAGCAGGGCGGCGACGATCGGGTGCGAGATCGCGGTGGCGAAACGCGAGTGCACGGCGAGCAGCACCCACTCGCGGGCGCCGCGGGAGCCGTCGGTGCGGCGGGCGGCGGCGCGGGCGATGAGCGTGACCGGTGCCGCCGGGACGAGCAGCAGCGGCACCGCCATGGTGAGGACCATGTGCGAGAGCATGTGGGCGCTGAACAGGTACTTCTCGTACGCGTTCACCCCGCCGTTCGTGATGTAGACCAGGAGGAGCATGCCCGCGATCCAGAGGATCGTGCGGTGCAGGGGCCAGCGGTCGCCACGGCGGTGCAGGCGCACCACTCCGGCGACGTAGAACGCGATGGCGAAGGAGCAGACCAGGAGCCAGACCAGGTCGATGTTCCAGAGCGTGAGGAAGTTCATCGCGCTCGCGGGCGGGGGCAGTGGCTCGCCCGTCAGCAGCTGGGCCGGGGTCGGATCCGTGAGCTGGCTCGCGGCGATCTGGTCGACCGGGGTCGCGGTCCGCGCGAGCGCCGCGGCGACTCCGGACGCGATCCCCATGAAGGCGATCTCGGCGCCGACGAGCCACCAGAAGCTGCGGCCGCCGACACCGCCGGCCTTCCGCATCCGCTCGATGAGGTACCGGCGCTGGAGCACGCCGAACAGGCCCAGCGCGATCAGCGCCGCGACCTTGACCAGCACGAGGATCCCGTAGCCGGTGAGCAGGTTGTCGAGGGTGGCGAGCCGGAGCTCGGCACTGACGTAGCCGGACGCCGCGACCACGACGAAGCTCACGAGCGCGAGGCTGGAGTAGCGCTCGATCACGGGCAGCAGGCGGGAGCCGCCGAGAAGAGGCCGCAGGGCGATGACGGTGATGAGGCCGCCCAGCCAGATCGCCGCGAAGACGAGGTGCAGGCCCAGCGCCGTGACGGCGGCGTCGTGCCCGCTCGCTCCCGCCGCGTGCCCCTGCTGCGCCATCGGCAGCAGCGTGAGCAGGGCCAGGCCCGTGACGAAGACGAGCGCGGTCTGGTTGCGGACAGCGAAGCAGAGGACGGTGACGACCGCCGCGAGCAGGGTCGTGATCAGCCAGGCCTGGCCGACCTCGATGCTGCCGATGAAGTAGCTGAGCTTGGTGCCGAAGTCGCGGTCGAGGCTCAGGGGCGTCTGCGTGACGTTGAGGAAGGTGAGGAACCCGGTCACCGCGCTGGCCGCCGCGAAGAAGGCGGCGCTGGCGGCGGCGACGTCGAGGGCGATCGAGAACTCGGTGCGCGGCTCGGGCGCGGCCTCGGCGGGCGCGGGGCGCGCGGGCGCGACCGCGGTGCGCGTCGATCCGGCGCGGGAGGAGGACTGGCCGCTGCGGGAGGACTGGCCGGCGCGCGAGGAGGCGTGCGCGGTCGCGGCGCGGGCCGAGGATCGGGCGTCACGGGCGGCGGCGGCGCGAGGGCTCAGCGCGAACAGCGTCAGCACGAGCGAGCCGATCATGCCCGCGGCGCCGAGATTGACGGCCAGCTTGGCGATCGGGAGGCCGTAGCGGACCACGGGGCCGGGATCGTTCAGCAGCGGAGCCGCGGCTCCCCCGCCGAAGGCCAGGGCCGCGAGAAGGGCGACGAGCGCTGCGGCGACGAGCACGAGCGCAGGGCCGACGATCCGGACGGTTCGATTCACCGGTCCAGCCTACGTTCCGCGGCTGATCGGCAGCCGCGTCCGCGGACGATCTGCAGCCGCGTCCGCGGACGATCGGCAGCCGCGTCCGCGGACGACGACGGCCCCGGCGCAGTGCCGGGGCCGTGTCGGAGGGCGCGACTACTTCGCGGCGGCCTTGAGCTTGGTGCCCGCGGAGACCTTGACCGAGTGGCCGGCGGCGATCTGGATGGTCTCGCCGGTCTGCGGGTTGCGGCCGGTGCGCGCGGCGCGGGAGGTGCGCTCGACGGCGATCCAGCCGGGGATGGTGACCTTCACGTCGTTCGACACGGAGTCGGCGAGGGTGGTGAAGAGCGAGTCGAGGACGCCGTTGACGGCGGCCTGGCTCTGGCCGGAGTCGGCGGCGATCTTCGCGACGAGCTCGGTGCGGTTGAGCGACTTGTCAGCCATGGAGTGTCCTCCCAGGACGTTCTCGCTGTCGGAACAGCTGGTTTCGATGGATCGTCCTCGGCCGGGGACGGACGTCCTCAACCGGTCGGACCGTCGGTAACCTACCAGCCCCGCCCCGGATCTCCGGCGATTCCGGCCTCGAGACGCCCGGAACGACGCCGATCGCGCCGGTCGGTCCCTCCACAGGAGGCGCTCGGCGCCCCTCGTCCACCGATCCGCCGATCGCCTCTCCGCGCGGCCCGCGGCCTGACGAGGATCGGCTCATGACGACGACGGCACTCCTCCCTCCACCCGCTCCGGCCGACGCGGCCCTCCTCCGCCCTCCCCGGCGGCACCCTCCCGCCCGCAGACCGTACGAGCCCGGGCTCGCGGCGCTCGCGCTGGGCCTGCTCGCGCTCGCGTCCTCCGTGCATCCGCTCTGGGCCCTCCCCGCCGTCGCCGTGGCGGTCGCCGCGGTGATCGCGTCCGTGCGGGCGCTGCGGTGGGCGGGCGAGCGGAGGAGCGCGGTGGCCGGGCTCGCCTGCGCGGCTCTCGCGCTGCTCGTCTGCTCCGTCACGGCTCCCGCCTCCGTGCGGGCGGGCCTCGCCGTGCTGGCCTGGATCACCGCCCTGCGGCCCGGTCCGTGAGCGGGCGCGGCTCCGGTCCAGCCCGCCTCGCTACAGTGACGGCGGCCCGCGCCCGAGCGGGCCGGGAGGACGGCCACGATGGCTCAGACGGACGGTTGGATCTCGACGGCGATCTGGTGGCACGTCTACCCGCTCGGCTTCACGGGCGCCGAGGCGAGCGCCTCGGAGGGTCCGGGTCCGGACGACGAGCCGCAGCACCGCCTCCGCGCCCTGCTCCCCTGGCTCGACGACCTGCTGGCGCTGGGCTGCAACGGGCTGCTGCTCGGGCCGGTCTTCGCCTCCTCCACCCACGGCTACGACACGGTCGACCACTTCCGGATCGATCCCCGCCTCGGCGACGAGGCCGACCTCGACGCGCTGATCGCCGCGTGCCGCGAGCGCGGGATCCGGGTGCTGCTCGACGGGGTCTTCAACCACGTGGGACGGGAGCACCCCTGGTGGCGTGCCGCGGTCGCGGCCGGCGAGGGCTCCCCCGAGGCGGCGCGCTTCTCCCGCAGCGAGCGGTCGCAGGAGGTCGACGGCCTCCGCGTCGACGTGTTCGAGGGGCACGACGCCCTGGTCGAGCTCGACAACGGGAACCCCGAGGTCGCGGAGCACGTGTCCTCCGTGCTCGCGCACTGGCTCGAGCGGGGCATCGACGGCTGGCGGCTCGACGCGGCGTACGCGGTCGCGCCGGCGGCCTGGCACGCGGCGATCGACCCGGTGCGGCAGCGCTTCCCCGACGCGTGGTTCGTCGGCGAGGTCATCCACGGCGACTACACCGGCTACGTGCGGGAGTCGGGGCTCGACTCGGTCACGCAGTACGAGCTCTGGAAGGCCGTCCGCAACTCCCTCGAGGAGGCGAACCTCTTCGAGCTGGCCTGGTCCCTGAAGCGCCACGACGACTTCGTCCGCGAGTTCCTGCCCCTGACCTTCGTCGGCAACCACGACGTGACCCGGATCGCCAGCGCCGTCAGTGACGAGCGCCACCACGGCCACGCCACGGCGATCCTCGGCTTCGTCGCCGGCGTGCCGAGCATCTACTCCGGCGACGAGCGGGGCCTGCGCGGCGTCAAGGAGGAGCGGATCGGCGGCGACGACGCGATCCGCCCGGAGTTCCCGGCCGATCCCGCCGAGTGGCCGGGCGGGGAGGCCTACCGGGCCCACCAGGAGGTCGTCGCGTTCCGCCGACGGAACCCGTGGCTGGTCGGCGCGAGCACCCGCACGGTCGACCTCTCCAACACCGCCGTGATGCTCGTGGCGGAGGGCCCGGAGGGACGCACCGCGCGGCTCGCGCTGAACATCGGCGACGAGACGGCGACCGTCGGCGGCGTCCAGGTCGCTCCCCACTCCTGGTCGCTGCACGACTGACCCGGCGCGCAGGCGGCCCGGCAGTGCGCGACGGAGCGTCGACCTCCGGGGGCCCGTCCTCTACGCTCGGGCGCATGCCGAGACCTGCACGAGGACCCTCCGACGGGCGAGCCGACTCGATCGACGACGCCGGGATGCCGTCGTCCGGACTCGAGCAGGCGTTCGCCGCCCCCGTCGACCCGGAGAGCGACCCCGGACCGGGCGAGAGGAGCGGCCTGTCGAGCCGCATCGCCCAGGAGCTGCTCGAGGACGGCTTCGGCCTCGACGCAAGCGACGAGGAGGCCCCGTCCCGCGCCGTCGAGATCGACGATCCCGCCCGCGCCGTCGGTGACGATCCCGCCCACCCCGTGCACGGCTCGATGTCCGGCGAGTTCGAGCGCCGCTGAGCCCGGCCGCCGTCGGCCGGTCGTCGTCGACCCGGCGGCACTGCTCCGCCCTCCGGCCGTCGTCACCCCGCCGGTACCGCGCCGCCCGCCGCCGGCGCCGGGTCCGGGCCGCCCGCCTGCAGCTCGGCGAGGAATCCGGGCCGGAGCACGCGCGCCTCGATCGACGCGGCTCCCGAGGTCCAGCCGTCGCCGAGCGGATGCTCGGGCGTGAGCAGCACGTGGCCCGGCGTCCCCGCTCGGCCGAGGACGGCGGCGACGCGGCCCTCCGGATCGTAGAGGGCGTGGTCGACGAGCGGCCCGTAGACGGCGTGCACCGCGAAGTCCTCGCGGCTGCCGAGGAGGACGGGCAGCAGCTCCTCGCCCGGGCGCAGGCCGTGAGGCCACCAGCGGAAGCGCTCGACGAGCTCGTGGCAGGCGGCGCACGAGGGCGAGAAGAAGACGAGGTGCGTCGCCGGGTGGGACAGCTCCTCGAGCGTCAGGAGCTCGCCGGCCACCGTGAAAAACGCGAGGTCGGCGGCCGAGAGGTCGCCCTCGGGCTCGGGCCCCGGCGCGGACCCCCGGTCGGCTGCGGACAGGCGGGCGGCCGCCCGGACACGAGCGGCCGTCGACGCCGCACGGCGGTCGCGCACCAGCACGAGCGAGACCGCGGCGAGAGCGGCGGCGAGCCCGGACGCCGCCGCCGAGGCACCGCCGCCGCCGAGCAGCGCGGCCGGAGCGAGCCCGCCGAGGGCCCCGGCGACCGCGAGCGCGAGCAGCACCGCGTTCCTCGCGACGGTGCGTCCGGTCATCCGCGCCGAGCCCAGCCCGCCGAAGCACTCGCAGTCGACGTCCTCCGTCGCGCGGACCGCGCGGACGGCGACGACGAGGAACACGGCGTCGAGGAGCGCCACCGGCACGAGGGCGGCACGGTGCGCCGGAGCGGGCGCCAGCACCACCGCGGCGCCCAGCGCGATCTCGACGACGGGGAAGGCGGCCGCGAACCAGCCGCGGCGCCGGAGGAGGAGGGGGACCCCGAGCGCCTCGAGGCTCGCCCGGAACCGCTCCGTGCGGCCGAGCTTCAGGGCGCCGCTGACGACGAGCACCGCGCCCGCGCACCACGCGGCGATCGCGAGAACCGCCTCCAGCATCCGTCGCCCTCCTCGCTCGGCATCGACCCGCGCGACGCTACCGGCGCGGACCGGCCTCCCGCGGCCGAGGCGGGGAACGGAGCGGAGACGGCGCGATCCGGCGCGTTCCGCCCTCCGGACGAGCCGCTGCCGGCGCATCCGGCGCCCGGATCCCTCCAGGCGGGGCGCCCCCGGGCTCCCTCCCGGTCCCGGACGGCCGCTCCGCCGTACACTGCGAGAGGATCGGAGGGGTCATGCGGGGACGGCGAGCGCGCGACGAGCGGCACGGCACGGCGGCGAGTCCGCCTGCGGCCGCCGCTCCCCCGGCTGCGGTCACGGCTCCGGCCCCCTCGGACTCGCCGGACGACGCCTCGGGCGACGTCTCGACCGGGATGCGGATCGCCGCCGCCTGGTCGTGGCGCTTCCTCGCCGTCGCCGGGCTCCTCTACCTCCTCGTCCGCCTCGTCTCGCTGCTGCCCGTGATCGTCGTGCCGGTGCTGATCGCGCTGCTGCTCACCGCGCTCCTCACCCCGCTGCGGAACCGGCTCGAGCGCCTGCGGCTCCCCCGCCCGCTCGCGGTCCTGGTCTCGATCGTCCTGATGCTCCTCCTGCTGACCGGCCTCGTCGGGCTGGTGGTCGTGCAGTCCCGCTCCGGCTTCAGCGGAGTGGGGCAGCGCGCTCTCGACGCGGTCGACAGCGTCGAGGCGTGGCTGCGGAGCCCGCCGCTGTCGTTCTCGGACGTGCAGCTCTCGGACTGGGCGCAGCGCGCGGTCGACTGGGCCGACGCGCAGGCGTCGACGATCGCGTCCGGCGCCCTCGCCGTCGGCTCCCAGCTGGCCGAGGTCTTCGCCGGAACCCTCCTCACCCTGTTCTCGCTGATCTTCCTGCTCCTCGACGGCCGCCGGATCTGGCACTGGTTCCTCCGCCTCCTCCCCCGTCGCGCCCGCCCGGCGATGGAGCGCGGCGGCGCCGCCGGCTGGCGGACCCTCAGCCAGTTCGTGATCGCGCAGCTCGGCGTCGCCGGGATCAATGCCGTCGGCATCGGCATCGGCGCGCTCGCTCTGCAGCTGCCGCTCGTCGTGCCGATCGCGATCGTGGTGTTCCTCGGCTCGTTCGTCCCGATCCTCGGCGCGATCGTGACCGGTGCGCTCGCCGCGCTGGTCGCGCTGCTGTTCAGCGGGCCCGTCGCCGCGCTGGTGATGGTCGGCGTCGTGATCCTGGTGCACCTGCTCGAGGGGCACGTGCTGCAGCCGCTCATCCTCGGGACCGCTGTGAAGGTGCATCCGCTCGCCGTGGTGCTCGGAGTCGCGACCGGGCTCGAGGTGGCCGGGCTCGCCGGGGCGCTGTTCGCGGTGCCGACCATCGCGACGCTGAACGCGGCGGTCACCGCCATGCGGGCGCGCGCGCCCGGCGCGGAGTGAGCGCGTTCGATCCGGCCGCCCGACCCGGATCGACGGTGCTGCCCGCCCTCGCCTGCCCGGTCTGCGGCGGCGCGCTCGCCCCCGACGCGCTCCCCCGCCCCTCCTCGCTCCGCTGCCCCCTCGGGCACAGCGCCGACCTCGCGCGCCAGGGCTACGCCTCTCTGCTGCGCGGGAGGCACGCGACCTCGGGCGACACCGCGGCGATGGTGCAGGCCCGCGCCGACCTGCTCGGCTCCGGCCACTACCGGGTGATCCAGGACGCGGTCGCCGCGGCCGTCCCCGCCGGCGCGCGGCTCGTGGTCGACCTGGGCTGCGGCACCGGGGCGTACCTCGCGGCCGTGCTCGAGGCGCGTCCGGCGGCGGACGGGCTGGGCCTGGACCTCTCGGCCCCGGCCGCCCGCCGCGCCGCCCGCGCGCACCCCCGGGCGGCGATCGCGACCGCGGACCTCTGGCAGCCCCTCCCGCTGGCCGACGCCTCCGCCGACGCGCTGCTCACCGTCTTCGCGCCGCGGAACGCCCCGGAGATGCGGCGGGTGCTCCGTCCGGGCGGCGTCGCCGTCGTCGTCACTCCGCGCGAGAGGCACCTGCACGAGATCCGCGAGCGGTTCGGGATGCTGGGCATCGACGCCGGCAAGGCGGAGCGGCTCGACGAGCAGCTGGCGGGGTTCGCGCTCGGGGAGCGCATCGAGCTGGACACGACGGTGCTCATGAGCGTCGACGAGCTGCGCGCCGAGGTGCTGATGGGGCCGAGTGCCCACCACGTGGATCCCGAGGCGCTGGACGCGCGGCTCGCGGCGGTGGACGGGACGACCGCGGTGACGGTCGCGGTCACCGTGTCGCGCTTCGTGCGCGCGGAGTAGCGGCGGGCGCGCCGCCGGCCCCACGTCAGTACGTCTCGCGCAGGCGCTCCTGGTCGACCACCGCTTCGCGGTCCGCGAGGCGGCGCAGGCCCGCGAGGGGCTGTGCCATCCGGTGGTTGCCGCGGAGGACCGGCTCGGCCCGGTCGAGGAAGGCCCAGTACCCGGCGGTCACCGGGCAGGCGTTCTCGCCCAGGCGCACCTTCGGGTCGAAGCGGCAGCCGCCGCAGTAGTCGGACATCCGGTTGATGTAGGCGCCGCCCGAGGCGTACGGCTTCGTCGCGACGACGCCGCCGTCGGCGTGCTGGGACATTCCGATCACGTTCGCCGGCATCACCCACTCCGTGCCGTCCACGAAGACGTCCACGAACCAGTCGTTGAGCTCCGCCGGATCCCACCCCCGCTGCAGTCCCCAGTTGCCGAGCACCATCAGGCGCTGGATGTGGTGCGCCCAGCCGTGCCGGTGCACGTCGTCGAGCGTCTCGTGCAGGCAGTTCGCCTCGATGCCGCTCGGGTCGAGAGCGAGCAGCTCCGCGGGCAGCGGTGTGGAGGCGCCGAGCGCACGGCTGCGGTTCCGGTACTCCGGCCCGAGGTGCCAGAACAGGTTCCAGACGTAGTCGCGCCAGCCGAGGATCTGGCGGATGAACCCCTCCGTCGCCGCGATCGGCGCGCTCCCGGCGGCGTACTCCGCCTCGGCCGCCTCGACGACCGTCCGCGGATCGAGCACGCCGAGGTTCATCGGGGCGCTGAGCAGCGAGTGCGCCATCGTCCAGTCGCCCGAGAGCATCGCGTCCTCGTAGGTCCCGAAGTCGCCCAGGCGCGACGACACGAAGTCGGCGAGCGCCGCCTCGGCCTCGGCGGGCGTCGCGGCGAAGCGGCGCGGACCGTCGGCGCCGACCAGGCGGACCGCCCCCTCGGCCTCCCAGCGCGCGAGGTCGGCGCGCACCTCCTCGTCGATGTCGTCCTCCTCCGGCCACCACGGGTCCGGCAGGCCGAGCCGGGAGGCGCCCTTGGGCGGAGGCTGGCGGTTGTCGTGGTCGTAGTTCCAGCGGCCGCCCTCGGGCTGGTCGCCGCGCATCAGCACGCCGGTGCGCTCGCGGCTCCACCGGTAGAAGTCCTCCAGCAGCAGGCGCTTGCCCGAGCGGGAGAGCGCCCACTCGCGGAAGTCCTCCTCGGCCGTGATGAAGCCGCGGCTGGGCAGGACGCTCATGCCGAGCCTGCGGGCGAGGCGGCGGCCGCCGCGGGTCGGCGGGTCGATCACCTCGAGGTCGTCGCGCCCGGCGAGGGCCTCGCTGAAGGTCTCGGAGCGGACGTACTCGGCGCGGTCCCCGAGCTCGCGGGCGCGGTGGCGGAGCGCCGACAGCAGCAGCTGCGCCTTGGCGCGGTGCATCGGGCGGCGCCCGAACGCCGATCGGGCCTCGACCAGCAGCATCGGACCGCCGTCGTCGAAGGCAGGGCCGAGCTGGCCGATGACGCTCCAGCGGGTGCGAGGGGGTCTGCTCATCCTCGGAGGCTAGGCGGACGGATCCGGCGCCGGTAGGAGTTGCGCGGCACGGATGTGCAGCCGCCACGTCTTGCACCCCCGCCCCCGATGCAGAAGTCTCGGAACGAGCGCGGCGGATCCGACCGCGCACCGACGCGACGAAGCGAGGAGGCCGCCATGGCCCACCACGACCACGACAACGAGCACCACGAGGGTCACGAGCACCACGACCACCACGAGGGTCACGACGAGCACACCGCCGGCCACGGCCGTCACGTCGCCGAGGGCACGAGCACCGAGGACACCGAGGGCGGCGAGTACACCTCGACCGAGGGCGTCTCGCACACCGCCGGCGAGGCCGAGGGCAGCTACGTCGACACCTCGGTGAACGAGCAGGCCACCGCCGACAAGGGCAGCTACGTCGACACCAGCGCCGCGGGCACCTCCGCCGAGGGCGAGGGCGAGTACACCGACCGCGACGAGTGACCCGCGCCCGGGCGCCGCGCGTCCCGCCGGGACACCGCGCTCCGGCCGGTGTCCCGGCGGGGAGCCGGCGCCTCGGCGGGACGCGGTGGTCCGCCGGCCCTTCAGGCGGGCTTCAGCGGGGCCGCGGCTAGCCTGGGCTCGCGCGGGGCCCCGCGCGCCGAGCCCGGGGAGGCCGCCATCCGCATCCTGGTCGTCGACGACGAGATCAACCTGCTCCGCGCCCTCGAGACGGGCCTGGAGGCCGAGGGCTTCGCCGTGGACACCGCGACCACCGGCACCGACGCCCTCTGGTACGCGCAGGAGGCCGACTACGCCGCCATCGTCCTCGACCTGATGCTCCCGGACGTCAGCGGCTTCCGCGTCTGCGAGCGGCTGCGCGCCGCCGAGGACTGGACTCCGATCCTGATGCTCACCGCGAAGGACGGCGACCTCGACCAGGTCGAGGCCCTCGACACCGGCGCCGACGACTACCTCACCAAGCCGTTCTCGTTCCCGGTGCTCGTCGCGCGGCTGCGCGCCCTCATCCGCCGCGGAGCCGCCGAGCGGCCCACGGTGCGCGTCGTCGGCGATCTCGTGCTGGATCCGGCGTCCCGGAGCGTCGAGCGGGGCGGAGTCGCCGTGCCGCTGACCGCGCGCGAGTTCAGCGTCCTCGAGTACTTCGTCTCACGGGCGGGCGAGGTCGTCTCCAAGCGCGACGTCCTCGGAGCCGTCTGGGACTTCGACTACGACGGCGACCCGAACATCGTCGAGGTCTACGTCCGCACCCTGCGCAACAAGATCGACCGGCCCTTCGGCCGCGACACCCTCCGCACCCGGCGCGGGGCGGGCTACACGCTGGTGGCCGGGTGAGCCGCCGGAGCCTGCGGACCCGCATCACCGCGGCCGCGACCGCCGTGGTGGCCGCCGCCGCGCTCCTCGGGAGCGTGCTCTTCGTCCTGGTCCTCTCCTCCGTGCTCGCCTCGAGCACCGCCTCCGCCGCCGACGCCGAGGCGGAGCGCGTCGCGGCGCTGGTCGAGCAGGGCGGCCCGGAGGCCGTCCGCGGCTCGGAGGGACTGGTCCAGCTCGTGGTCGACGGGCGGGTCGCCGCCGCGGGCGAGGACGCGGAGGACCTCCCTCCGCTCGCGCTGGCCGAGAGCGACGACCCGGTCACGGTCGACGTGGACGACGAGGGGCCGGTGGTGGTCGCCGCCCGCGAGCTCGACGACGACTCCCTCGTGGTGGTCGGCGTGCCCGACGAGGGCCGCGAGGAGGCGGTGTCCACGACGATCGGGCTGCTCGCGGTCGCCGTCCCGCTGCTGATCGCGCTGGTGGCGGTGGTGTGCGCCGTCGTCGTCGGCCGGGCGCTGCGCCCCGTGGAGCGGATGCGCGAGGAGGCCGAGGCGGTCACCTCCTCCGCCCTGGACCGCCGGATCGCCGCTCCCGGCTCCGGCGACGAGGTCGACCGGCTGGCGCACACCCTCAACCGGATGCTCGATCGGCTGCAGAGCGGGCAGGAGCGGCAGCGGCGCTTCGTCTCGGACGCCTCGCACGAGCTGCGCTCCCCCGTCGCGGCGCTGCGTCAGACCGCGGAGGTGGCGCTCGCGCACCCGGACCGGCTCGACTCCGCCCGGCTGGCGAGGACGGTCGCGGAGGAGTCGGTGCGGCTCGGCGGGCTGATCGAGGGCCTGCTGCTGCTCGCCCGGGCGGACGAGGCGCGCCTGGCCGTGGCGGCGGCTCCCGTGGACCTCGACGATCTCGCCCTCGGCGAGGTGCGGCGCCTGCGCGACTCCGGAGCCCGGGTCGACGCGAGCGGGATCTCGCCCGTGCAGGCGGTGGCCGACGAGGCCCTGCTCTCGCGGGCGCTGCGGAACCTGGTCGACAATGCGGTGCGGCACCGCTCCTCGCAGCTGGCGCTCTCGACCCGGATCGACGGAGCGGAAGCGGTGCTCGCGGTGGACGACGACGGGCCGGGGATCCCGGCGGCGGAGCGCGAGCGGGTGCTCGAGCGCTTCGTCCGCCTCGACGAGGGCCGGGCGCGCGACGCCGGAGGGTCGGGCCTCGGCCTGGCGATCGTCGCCGGGATCGCCCGGGCGCACGGCGGACGGGTCGTCGTCGGCGACTCGGCGCTGGGCGGCGCCCGGGTCGAGGTGCGGGTGCCGCTCGTCCGCTGAGCGGGCGCTTCAGGCCTGCTTCAGCGCCCGACCGCGAGAGTGCTGGAGGCGTCGACGAGCGGCGCCGGGACGGAGCCATCGTGCAGAAGAAGACGAAGATCATCGCCGGGATCGCCGGAGCGGTCGTGCTGATCGGAGCCGGGACGGGCATCGCCTACGCCGCGACCGACGGCTTCGAGGGGTCCGACTCCCTCACCGGCAGCGACCTGGAACGCGCGAGCGAGGCCGCGCTCGCCGAGATCGGCGGCGGGACCGTCACCTCGGCCGAGCGCGACGACGACGGCGCCACCGGCTACGAGCTGGACCTGACCGACCGCGACGGCCTCGAGTACGAGGTGCGCCTCGACGACTCCTTCGCCGTCGTGTCCGTGGACCCCGACGACCGCGCCCTCCAGGCCGGCTCGGGCGACGACGGCGTGCCTGCCGGCGACCTGACCGCGGCCGCCGTGGACCCGGACGACCTCACCGGCGACGACCTGGCCCGCGCGAGCGAGGCGGCGCTGGGCGCCGTCGGCTCCGGGACCGTCACCGAGGCCGAGCGCAGCGACGACGCCGACCACGCCTTCGAGGTGGAGGTCACCCGCGAGGACGGCACGGACGTGGACGTCGAGCTCGACGCCGCGTTCGCCGTGCTCTCGACGCAGGAGTAGCGCTCTAGCGGCCGCCGGGGCCCTTCGCGGCCCCGGGTGCGGCACCGCTGCCCGCGGGGGCGCCGACTCCGGTCGCCGCACCGCGAGCGCCCGGGCCGTTGCCGCCCGCGTTGCCGTTGCCGTTGCCGTTGCCGTTGCCGGGAGCGTTCCCGCTGTTCCCGGGTGCGTCGCCGCTGTTCCCCGGAGCGTCGCCGCTGTTCCCCGGAGCGTCGTCGCCGGGAGCGGCCGGGATCTCCTCCGCGGGCTCCTCCGGCTCGGTCGGCGTCTCCTCCGGCTCCGACTCCTCGGGCGAGGGGGCGGGGTCGTCCTCGGTCTCGACGGGGGCCGGCGTGTCCTCCGGCTCCTCCTCGACCGGGGTCGTCACCTCGGGAGCCGGGGCGGTCGTCTCGGCCGGCGCCGGCTCCGGGGCTCCCGCGATCAGGGCCTCGAGGTCGCCGCGGACGACGTCGACCTGCGCCTGCACCGTCGCTGCGCGGTCGGAGCTGACGGAGCCCTCGGCGAGCGCGGCGTCGAGCGCCGACTGCAGCGAGGCGAGCTCGGTGAGAGCGCCCTGGTAGTCGTCGGCCGACGCCTTCTCGGCGACGGCCACCACCGCGTCGTCGAGGGTCTGGGCGGTGCCCTCGTCGATGCCCTGCGGCGCGGAGGAGCATCCGCTCAGCAGCAGGACCGAGGCGAGCACGGCGCCGGCGGCGCGCAGTCGGAGGCCCCTCACGAGCGGATGCTCTCGCGCAGCTGACGGAGGTGGTCGCCCAGCTCGCCGTCCACCTGCGGCAGTGGCGACTGGGGACCGTCGATCAGGATGATCGCGAGCCCGACGGCGACCGCGACCAGCGCGAGCACCAGCACGATCAGCCACGGGCTCGGGCCGCGGCGCTGCGGAGGAGCGGCCGCGGGGCGGAGCGGCGCCGGAGCGGTCTGCGGCGCCGGAGCGGTCCGCGGTGCCGGCGCGATCCGCTCGGTCGCGGTGAAGCGCTGCGTCGGAGCGATCGCCTCCGTGGCCGGGTACGCGTCGGCCGCGAGCCGGCGGGTCGGATCGAGCGCCTCCGCCCGCGTGATCGGCTCGGTCTCGGCGAGCGGCTCCGTCGACATCACCCGGGTGGCGGGGACGTCGGGCACGACGATGGCCGCCGGCGGGGAGTCGCGCCGCGGATCGATCAGGCGGCGCGCCGACTCCGCCACTTGCAGCGCGGCGGGACGCTCGCCGGGCTCGCGCCGCGTCATCGCGGTCAGGAGCGAGGTCCAGCCGCTGCCGAGCGACTCCGAGACCTCGGGGTCGCGGAGCAGGCGGGCGAGCGTGACCTCGATCGCCGAGCCCGTGAACGGGCGGCGGCCGGTCAGCGACTCCAGGAGCACCAGGCCGAGGGAGTAGATGTCGCTCGCCGAGGTGACCGGGTCGCCGTGCGCCTGCTCGGGGCTGAGGTAGGCGGCGGTGCCGATGAGGGTGCCGGGCGCGGTGATCCGCGTCGCGTCGATGAGGGAGGCGATGCCGAAGTCGGCCAGCTTCGGGCGGAACTCGCGGCTGGTCAGCGGGCTCGGGACGAGCAGCACGTTCGACGGCTTCACATCGCGGTGCACGACTCCGGCCGCGTGGACCGTGTGCAGGGCCTCGCCGAGGTCGCCCGCCATCGAGGCGACGTCGTTCGGCGCGACCGGGCCCTCGGCGAGCCGCTCGGACAGGCTCGGGCCCTCGGCGAGCTCCATCACCATGTAGGCCTGGCCGTTGGTGTCGTCGCCGCCGTCGTGCGCGTCGTAGAGGGTGACGAGGGCGGGGTGGTTGAGGGCCGCGAGCAGCCGGATCTCGGACGCCTTGCGCTGCAGGTCCTGCGCGTCGTCGATGCCGGGGGCGAACATCTTCAGCGCGACGGAGCGGCCGAGGACGCCGTCTCGCGCCCGGTAGACCGTGGCCATGCCGCCGCGGCCGATGAGCTCCTCGATCGTGTACCGGCCGTCGACCGTCGTCCCGACGATGCGGGTGTCGCCTGTCCGGTGGGATGCCACGGGTCCTCCTCGCGGTCGGCGGCGGGTGTGCCGCGCCCCCCGGTGCGACCGTCGACCCAGGGTAGTACGTCGACCCTGCACGCCGCCCTCCCCCGGCCGGGCTGTCAAGCGGGTGCCCCCGCGCGTGCCCCGACGTAGCGTCGGAGGTCCCGACGAAAGGCGACGACATGGACCAGGACCGCATGGAGCAGGACGACCCGGGCTCGACCATCGGCAAGCCGGACGGGGCGGCGCCCGCCACCTCCTCCGAGAGCGAGACCATCGAGAAGGACATCTCGGAGTCGCCCGGCAGCGAGCGCGAGACCGAGGCCAAGCAGGATTCGGACCCGGCGGAGAGCCGCACCGAGGTCTCCGGCTCGGCCGAGGTGAAGGCCGTGCCCGGCACGGGCGGCCCGGACGACGTGGGTGACGTCGAGGTCGACCCCGACGAGGTCTCGCTGAACGGCAAGCCGTTCCCGGGTCACGCCGGCACGAAGTAGGACGCCCGGGAGGGGCGGGGCCGCGGCTCCGCCCCTCCCGTGCTCTCCCGTCCACCCACCACCCGTCGTCCGCCCTCGCCCGGAGGTTCCGCAGACCGCGCGGATCGTCCCGCGCGTGTCAGGCGAACGGCGTCAGGCGAGCGGCGTCAGCAGGTCCGGGTCGCGGCGGTCGACGGTGCGGGAGTTGTTCACGCGACGGTCGACCGGGTGGGCCGTGACGCTCGAGGCCATCGCGACGGACGCCCGGTCGAGGGTGGCGAGCATCTCCTCGGCGGAGGCGAGCGGAGCCGGGTCGAGCCAGGCGTCGCGCACGTCGGGCGTGAGGAACACCGGCATCCGGTCGTGCACCTCGCCGGAGGCGTCGCGCGCCTCGCGGGTGATGATCGTGAAGGAGACGCGCCAGTCGTCGCCCTCCTTGCGGGCCGTGTAGAGGCCGGCCGCGGCGAGGATCGGCTCCTCGCCCTGCAGGAACCAGGGCTGCTTGCCGTCGGCGCGGGTCTCCCACTCGTAGTACCCGCGCATCGGCACGATCGCGCGCTGCTTGGCGAACGCCCCGCGGAACAGGCCGTTCGTCGCGACCGACTCGAGGCGCGCGTTGATCGGCGAGGGCCCCCCGCCCTTCGACCAGGACGGGGTGAAGCCCCAGGACGCGAGCTCGAGCTCGCGCTCCCGCTCGCCGTCGTGGAGCCGCTCGCGGACGATCGGCGCGATGTCGGTGGGAGCGACGCTGTAGTCGGGCGCCCAGTCCTCGGCGCGCCCGCCCGCGGCGACGAACTCGCGGATCAGCTCATCGGTCTCGGAGTCCATCGCGAAGCGGCCGCACATGCGGGACAGGCTACGCCGCACCTCCGACGCCGCGCGAGGCGCCCGGTCCGACCACCCGGGACTTCGCGGACCAGAAGCGCATCAGCGCGCCGGCGAGGATCGAGCCCAGCGCGCCGGCGGCGAGATCGCCGAGCGTGTCCTCGTAGCCGACGAAGATCGAGGAGTCGATGAAGCGGTGCCCCGCCCACTCGCCCCACTCCCACAGGACGCCCGCCGTCGTCCCGAAGCAGGCGCAGAGCACGACCGCCGGGAGCAGCGGCCCGCGATCGCCCGCGACCGCCGGCACGACTCCGGCCCGCGCGGCGACGATGTAGGCCACCGCGGCGATCAGCCCGTTGAGCACGCAGTGCACGACCAGGTCCCACTGCGGCCAGGCCTCGTAGAGGCCGAGGACGCTGCTCCAGGACGCCACGAGCAGCGCGAGCCCGAAGAGGGCGTCGAGCGCCGGACGGATGCCGAGGAAGCGCGGCAGCACCAGCCCGATCGCCGCGAGCGCGAGCACCGCCACGTCCACCAGGTCCCAGCCGATCGCGGCCGCCACGATGCTCGCCGCCCCGATCGCGCGGATGCCGTCGGCCGTCCACTCCCCGCGGGTGCGCGGGGGGTCGAGGAAGGTCTCGACGAGGGCGGAGCCGCTCACGGGTTCGTGAAGCGCAGCACGGCCTGGACCGGCTCGTGGTCGGAGGGCGCCGCTCCCCCGTAGCGGACGGCGTTGATCCCGGCGGAGACCACCTCGAACGCGCCCTCGCTGACGAGCAGCCAGTCGATCCGCTTGCCCGGCGCCGGCGCGCGGTAGTTCGAGAAGGTGCTCCACGAGTGGGTGAGGTGCTTCTCCGCCGTCTCCCACGCGTCCGCGAGGCGGCCCTCGTCGAGGATCGTCCGGTAGGGGACGGTGTCGACGTCGGTGTTGGTGTCGCCCATCACGATCGCGGGGCGTCCGAGCTCGAGGACGCGGCGGGCGATCAGCTCGGCGGAGCGCTGGCGCGACCTCCGCGAGATGTGGTCGAAGTGGGTCGAGATCACGGTGAGCTCGCGGCTGGTCGCGTGATCGGTCAGCTCCGCGATCACGGCGGTGCGCGGGATGCGGTTGCCCCAGCTGCGCGAGCCGGCGACGTCCGGGGTGTCCGAGAGGGCGATCTGGGTCCAGTGCCGGACGGCGTAGCGGCTGCGGTCGACGAAGAGCATCACGCGCTCGCCGCCGCGGTCCGCGTCCCGGCCGAAGCCCATCGCCTCGAAGGAGGAGCCCAGCGCCTCGTGCACGGCGGCCGACTGGTCCGGCAGCGCCTCCTGCACGGCGAGGATCGAGGGGTGCTCCTGCTCCAGCACCCGCTGGACGAGCGGGCGGCGCCGGTCCCACTGGTCGACGGCGCGGGAGGTGAGGCGCGGCATCCGGCGGCGGATGTTGTAGGTCATCACGTGCAGATCGGGCGCCTCGCTCGGGCCGATCAGAGGCGTCGCGTCGGTCATCACTCCACCCTACGGGGGCGGATCGAGGTGCCACGGAGGCTTGCGGTGACCGCTCCCGGCCGCTCTACTTCGGACATGCCCCTCTCCCCGGACCTCACCGCTCTCGCCGACGAGCGCTTCGTCTCGCTCACCACGTTCCGCAGATCCGGGGACGCCGTCTCGACCCCGGTCTGGATCGCCCGCGACGGCGACGAGCTGATCGTCACCACTCCCCGCCGCAGCGGCAAGGTGAAGCGCCTCCGCAACGACGCGCGGGTGACCCTCGTCCCCTGCGACCGCCGCGGCCGCGTCTCCGACTACGCGGTGCCGGTCGAGGCCGCCGCGGAGATCGACGCCGACCCCGGCGAGGTGGAGCGCCTGGGCCGCGTGTTCCTGGCGAAGTACCGGCTCGAGTACCGCGTGTTCCTCCTGATCGAGGGCCTGGTCACCCGCGCCGACCGCACCCGCGTGATGCTCCGCGTCTCCGACCGCTGACCCGGCACCGCCCTACACCCCCGGAGGCTCCCGCCGGAAGGCCTGGGGGCCGCCGGACCCGAGGTCTACCGTGGGGCGATCGCCGGTGCCCCTGCGCGCTTCCCGCGTGCGCTCCGGCGGCAGTCAGAAGGAGCACGCAATGAGCATCGGAGCAGGGATCTTCCTCCTCGTCGTCGGCGCGGTCCTCGCCTTCGCGGTGGACGTGCAGGTGTCCGGGATCGACCTGAAGCTGGTCGGCTACATCCTCATGGCGGCCGGAGCGGTCGGCCTGATCCTCGGGCTGGTCCTGCTGACGCGCCGCCGCCAGGCCGTCTCGACCACGCGCTCGGCCGTCGACCCGGCCAGCGGCGAGCAGGTCACCCGCCGCTCGAGCGAGAGCGACGGCCCGCTGATCTGATCGGCGGAACGACGAAGGGCGGGACCTCGCGGTCCCGCCCTTCGTCGTTCACGGCCCTACTCGGCGGGCTCGTCCGGCTCGCCGCCGGAGACGGTGTCGGTGTCGCCGCCACCGGAGGAGGTGTCCGTCCCGGTGCCGTCGGGGAGGTCCTCGGTCTTCTCGGTGTCCTCACCCGTGGTGCGGTCGGTGCTCATGGCGCTCTCCCTTCGCGTCGGCGACCTGCCGACCCTCCCACTCTGCTCCGCCCGCGCCTCGCGGGGCAGGGGGTAGCGGAGGCGGAGGCCGGCGTGGAAGGCGCCTACTCCTCGACGACGATGGTGGTGATGACCGGGTTGCGGCGGTGTCGGCGGGTCAGCCAGCGGCCGAGGGTGCGCGTGATCAGCGCCTCCATCGCCTCGAGCTCGACCGGCTTGCCCGCGGCCTGCAGGACGGCGTCGTCGATCGCCTTGCTCGCGTTGGCCTTCCAGCCCGGCTCCTCGACGAAGCCGCGGGTGAAGAACTCGACCGGCTCGCCGAGCGTGCCGCGGTCGAGGTCGGCGATGGCGAGGACCGTGATGGCCCCCTCCTCGGCGAGGACGATGCGGTCGTTCATCGCGTCCTCGGTGGCGACGCCCATCGTGGTGCCGTCGACCAGGATCTGGTCGGCCGGGATGCGCCCGCTGATGCGCGAGCGGCCCTTCACCAGGTCGATCGAGACGCCGTCCTCGATGACGAAGACGTCCTTCTCGTCGATCCCGGTGCGGGTCGCGATCGCCGCGTTCGCGGTGAGGTGGCGCCACTCGCCGTGCACGGGGAGCACCGCGGTGGGGCGCAGGATGTTGTAGCAGTAGGCGAGCTCGCCCGCGCTGGCGTGACCCGAGACGTGCACCTTGGCGTTGCCCTTGTGCACGACGGTGGCGCCCCAGCGGGTGAAGGCGTTGATGATCCGGTAGATCGCGTTCTCGTTGCCGGGGATCAGCGAGCTGGCCAGCAGCACGGTGTCGCCGGGGCCGATGTCGATGATGTGGTCCTTGTTGGCCATGCGCGAGAGCGCAGCCATCGGCTCGCCCTGCGAACCGGTGCAGATCATCACGATCTCGGTCGCGGGGAGCTTCTCGAGCACCTTCATGTCGACGACGAGGCCGGCCGGGATCTTGAGGTAGCCCAGGTCGGCGGCGATGCCCATGTTGCGGACCATCGAGCGGCCGACGAAGGCGACCTTGCGGCCGTGGCGCTGCGCGGCGTCGAGGACCTGCTGGATGCGGTGCACGTGGCTCGCGAAGCTGGACACGACGATGCGGCGCGGCGCGGTGCGGAACACCTGGTCGATCGCGGGGGCGAGGTCGCCCTCCGAGATCGCGAAGCCGGGGACGTCGGCGTTCGTGGAGTCGACCAGGAACAGGTCGACTCCCTCGTCGCCGAGGCGCGCGAAGCCGGGGAGGTCGGTGGTGCGCCCGTCGAGCGGGAACTGGTCCATCTTGAAGTCGCCCGTGTGCAGCACGAGGCCGGCCTCGGTGCGGATCGCGACGGCGAGCCCGTCCGGGATGGAGTGGTTCACGGCGAGGAACTCGAGGTCGAAGACGCCGGCGTCGATCCGGTCGCCCTCCTTCACCGGGCGCGTGCGCGGCGTGATGCGGTGCTCCTGCAGCTTCGCGCTGATCAGCGCGAGGGTGAAGGTCGAGGCGATGATCGGGATGTCGCCGCGCTCCTTGAGGAGGTAGGGCACGCCGCCGATGTGGTCCTCGTGGCCGTGGGTGAGGACGATGGCCTCGATGTCCTTCAGGCGCGAGCGGATCGCGGCGAAGTCGGGGAGGATCACGTCGATGCCGGGCTGGTTCTCCTCGGGGAAGAGGACGCCGCAGTCGACGATGAGCAGCTTGCCCTTGTGCTCGAAGACGGTCATGTTGCGGCCGATCTCGCCGAGGCCGCCGAGCGGAGTGATCCGCATGGCGCCCTTCTCGAGGGGCTTGGGCTTGGGGAGCTCGAGGTGGTGGCGGGCGGGCTTGGCGGTTCTGGCGTTTCTCATGCGGTTCTTCCGGGAGGGAGTGGCTGGACGCGGGCGCGCGGCGCAGGGTCCGACCGCGCGCCCGGTCGGGCCGCGGTGATGTGTCGCTCCGGCGCTGTGAGCGCTGTCGGGAGCGGGTGGAGGTGTGCGGGACGGGGCCGGGCGGGGCCGCTCTCAGCGGGCGGTGCCGTCCGTGCGGCGCGCTCTCGCGCACCGACCGTCCCGTACATCCTGCCAGCGTTCCCTGGGTCGCGGGTCCAGGAGGCGGGATCCGGGCCTCGCAGGCGCTCAGGCGCGCGCGTCCTCCGGGGTCTCGGCGGCCTCCTCCGCCGCGCGGAGCACGCGCAGGGTGTTGCGTCCGGCGAGGTCGAGCAGCTCCGCGTCGCTCCAGCCGCGGTCGGCCAGCTCGGCCAGCAGGCGCGGGTAGCCCGAGACGTCGCCGAGCCCCTCGGGCAGGTCGGCGACGCCGTCGAAGTCGCTGCCGAGGCCGACGTGCTGGGACCCGACGGCCTCGCGGGCGGCGTCGACGTGGTCGGCGACCTGCGCGACGGTGACGAGCGGCGCCGGATGCGCGCGGCGCCACTGCTCGAAGGCGGCGAGCGCGGCGGGGTCGGCCACCGGGAACGCGGCCCGGTTCGCCCGCGCGGCGTCCTCGGGCGCCTCGGCGGGGCGGGGGGCGCGGGGCCAGGGCATCGACGTGGTGAGCCCGAGCGCGGCGCGGGCGGCGTCGGCCTCGGCCGACCAGTCGGCGAAGGCGCGCGAGACGAACTGGGCGACGAAGGCGATCTGCAGCACTCCTCCGTTCGCGGCGAGCGCCGCGAGGGCCCGGGCGGAGACGTTGCGCGGATGCGCGGCGACGTCCGCGACTCCGGAGTGGGAGTAGAGGACGGGAGCGGAGGTGGCGGCGAGCGCGGCGAGCTGGGTGCGCTCGGAGGTGTGCGAGAGGTCGACGACGACGCCGAGCCGGTTCAGCTCGTGGACGACGGCCACCCCGTCCGCCGTGAGCCCGCCCTCGACCGGGGTGCCGGTGGCGGCCTCCGCCCAGTCGAGGGAGCTGTTGTGCGTGAGCGTCATCGTCCGCACGCCCAGCCGGGCGAGCATCCGGAGCACGCCGAGGGAGGAGGCGACGGAGTGGCCGCCCTCGATCCCGAGGAAGGAGGCGATCCGGCCGGAGGCGACCGCCTGCTCCGCCTCCCGCACCGTGTTCACGATGCGCAGGTCGCGCGGGTGGGCGGCGGCGAACCGGTACGCGGCGTCGATCTGCTCCAGCGTCGCGGCCACCGCGTCGCCCTCGCTCTGCAGCGCCGAGACGAAGACCGACCAGACCTGCGCCGAGACGCCTCCCGCGCGCAGCCGCGGCAGGTCGGTGTGGAACTCCGGACGGGGCCGGTCGAAGCCCTCGACGCGGTACCCCTCGTAGCGCCGCAGCCCGCAGAGCAGGTCGTTGTGCGTGTCGAGCAGCACCTCGCCCTCGAGGAGCCGGCGGAGGCGCTCGGCGCTCACGCGTCGTCGTCGGTGGGGATCGGCCCGACGCCGCGCCAGCGGGAGAACACCAGGGTCGTGTAGGTGTCGGCGACCACCGGATCGGAGGTGACGCAGTCGAGGACGAAGTCGCTCAGCTCGTCGGGGCTCGCGGCGACCACCTCGATCAGGTAGTCGTCCTCGCCCGCGACCAGCCACAGGTTCACCACCTGAGGCAGCTTCGACATCGCCTCGGCGAAGCGGGCGTTCTCGGCCCGCGAGTGCTCGCGCAGCTGGACGCGGAGGATCGCGCGGATGCCCTTGCCGAGCAGGCGCGCGTCGACCTCGGCGTGGAAGCCCGAGATGACTCCGCTCTCGATCAGCGCCCGCACCCGGGCCAGCGAGGAGGAGGGCGCGAGGCCGATCCGGTCGGCCAGCTCCTTGTTCGGGATGCGCCCGTCCTGCACCAGGACGTTGATGATCGCGCGGTCGACCTCGTCGAGCCGGACCGGCCTAATTATGTTCGGCAAGGGAGACACCTTTCGCGGGGGTGAGCCGCTTCTGTGCGGCCAGAGTAGGAATCGCTGTACAGGATACAGACCGTTTGCCTCAACGGGCATCGACGTGCAGACTTTCTGCGAGATCACCGAACGCATGCGCCAGTCCCCTCGATGACGCCGCACCCTCCCGACTCCCCCGAGTCTCCCGATGCACCACACACGAAGGGGTACCTCCTCCCATGAAACGGCTCCCGAAGCTCCTGATGGCGGCGGTCGCGATGACCGCGGCCGTCGGCCTGCTGTCCGCCTGCGGCACCGACTCGACGTCGTCGAGTCAGGCCGGCACGTCCTCCCACGTCCTCACCGTCGGCAAGCTGCTCCCCCTGCAGGCCGTCGATCCGCACAAGGTGAACGACGGCATGTCGAACGAGGTGCTCACCGCCGTCTTCGACGGCCTCTACACGCTCGACGCCGACGGCCAGATCGACCCGCTGATGGCGGAGAGCGTCGAGAAGTCCGACGACGGCCTGACCTACACCTTCACGATCCGCGACGCGTCGTGGAGCAACGGGACGCCGGTCACCGCGCAGGACTTCGAGTACTCGTGGAAGCGCCTGGTGAACCCGGCCACCGCGGCCCCGAACAGCAACGAGGCGGTCGCCGCCGGCATCAAGAACGCGAACGAGATCGTCAACGAGGGGATGGACTACACCCAGCTCGGCGTCACGGCGCTCGACGACAAGACCCTGCAGGTGCAGCTCGCCGCGGACGTGCCCTACTTCCAGGCGCTGCTGGTGCGGCCGGCGTTCCTCCCGGTGAACCAGGCCTACCTGGAGAGCGTGGGCGACACCTACGGCCAGACCCCCGAGACGACGATCTACAACGGGCCCTTCGTCTGGGACTCGTGGGACTTCGCGAACAACTTCTCGGTCGCCAAGAACGCCGACTACTGGAACGCCTCCGGCATCGACCTGGACGCGATCAAGTGGCAGGTCGTGAAGGACTCGCAGACCGCGGCGCTCCTCCAGGAGAGCGGCGACCTCGACTTCACCGAGATCTCCGGAAGCCTGATCGACCGCTACACCGACTCCCCCGAGCTGACCACGGCGCTCGAGGTGCACATGTGGTACTTCTACCCCAACCTCCAGAACCCGGCGCTCGCGAATGAGGACATCCGCACCGCGCTGGCCACCTCCTTCGACAAGGAGGCGCTCGCCGACGAGGTGCTGAAGAACGGCGCCCAGCCGGCCGACTACTTCGTCGGTCAGAACCTGGCGGTCGGACCCGACGGGAAGCAGTTCCGCGACACGGGCGGCAGCTACCTCGCCTACGACCTCGACGCGGCGCAGGCCGCCTGGACGAAGGGCCTCGCCGCCCTGGGCACCGACTCCGTGAGCCTGAAGCTCTCCTACTGGGACGACGAGGCCTCGATCGCGCAGGCCGAGTACGTCGCCTCGCAGTGGGAGGCGAACCTGCCCGGTCTGAGCATCGAGCTCACCAGCCAGCCCAAGGCGACGGCGAACGAGCAGGCCACGGCCGGCGACTTCGACCTCTACCTCTTCCGCTGGGGCCCCGACTACAAGGATCCGATGGCGTTCCTGGAGCTGCTGTCCTCCACCTCCGCCCGCGACTTCGGCGGCTATGCGAACCCGGAGTACGACTCGATCATCGCCGCGGCCCGCACCGCCGACATGCTCTCCCAGCCGGAGGCGCGCTGGCAGAGCCTGCACGACGCGGAGGACATCCTGATGGGCGACGTGGCGGTGATCCCGACCGTGCAGAACGGCATCGCGATGCTGATCAACCCCGCCGTGCAGGGCATGGAGGTCCGCAACGTGAGCCTGACCTGGAACTACCGCCTCGTCACGAAGGACGACTGATGCGGACCACCCCCCGAGAGGAGACGGCACGATGACCGCGACGAGGACCCTGCGCGAGCTGATGGAGTCCGGGAGCGTCCTGGCCCCCTGCGTCTTCGACTGCTCCTCCGCCCGAGCGGTCGAGCTGGCCGGCTTCGAGGCGATGCTGCTGAGCGGATCGGAGGTGTCGATGTCGATGAAGGGCATCCCCGACCTCGGACTACTCTCGCTGGAGGAGCTCCTCTGGGCGGTGGAGCGGATCGTCGACATGTCGCCGCTGCCGCTCGCGGTCGACATCGAGGACGGCTTCGGCGCGAGTCCCCTGCAGGTCTACGAGACCTGCAGGCGGGTGGCCAAGGCCGGCGCGATGGCGGTGCTGATGGAGGACGAGTTCGAGCCCGGCTACGCCCGGGACGTCTCGGCCGACAACATGATCCCCCGCGAGGAGTACTACGCGAAGGTGCGGGCCGCCGTCCGCGCCGTCGAGGGCACCGACTGCATGGTGATCGCGCGCAGCAACTACGGCAGCGCGAATCTGGAGGAGGGCATCCAGCGGATGATCGACTGCGTCGCCCTCGGAGCGCACGCGACGGTCGTGGTCAACGTCACGACCCTCGCGGACGCCGCCGAGGTGGCCCGCCGGGTGCCGGGGCTGAAGATGTTCGCCGACATCAACGCCAAGCGCGGCCTCGAGCAGATGTCGTTCGCGCAGCTGGCGGAGCTGGGCTTCCAGCTGGTCACGATGCACTTCACGATGAAGGCGTCCATGGCCGGGATGATCGAGGCCGGCCGGGCGAACCTCGCCGAGATGGGCAACACCTACTCGAACGAGCTGATGCCGGAGGAGTACCCGGGCCACAGCGGCATGGCGTTCTTCGCCGCGCAGGAGCTGCTCGACCTCGAGTCGGAGTTCTCGGGCCGCGTCCAGTCGTTCAACGACCCGCGGACCGTGCACACGGCCCCGGCCGGCTGAGCCCGACCGCACCTCTGCAGGGCCGTCCGCCCGCGCCTCGAGCGCGGCGGGCGGCCCTTCGTCGTGCGCGGGGCGCGACGGGCGCGGCGCCGAACATCGTTCGGCCGGGAGCCCTCACTGCCGCACGCAGCCGAATCCGCTTCGGAAGCAGCGTCGCATCGGCGCTTCTGTTCGGCCGACTTGCCGCTCGCTCGCGTTCTATGCAGACTTGAGCCACTACCACCGAACGACCGAGGCTCCGAAGCCGGATCAACGAAAGAGACTCACTCCCATGACTGAACTGGCACAGACGAGCGGAACCGCCACGATCGGCTCCTCTCAGCCCGACTTCGTCGAGATCGACGGCTTCACGCTCACGATCGAGGACATCGCCCTCGTCGCCCGCGGGCTCTCGGACGGCACGTTCCCCGAGGTCGTCCTCAGCGACGAGGCCCGCCGGGTCACCAACGAGGCCCGGGCCTACGTCGACGAGCACTTCCTCGCCCCCGACGCCCCCGCCATCTACGGCATCAACACCGGGCTCGGCCGGCTGATGGACGTCCGCGTCCCCGCCGAGGACCAGGCCCGCTTCCAGCGCCTGGTCATCAACTCCCACTCCGCCGGCGTCGGCGAGCCGCTCCCCCTCGACGAGACCCGCGCGCTCCTGCTGCTGCGCACCAACGCGATCGCCAAGGGCATGTCGGGCGTCCGGATCGAGTGCATCGACCGCCTGATCGCGATGCTCAACGCCGACGTCCTCCCGGTCATCCCGGGCCAGGGCTCGGTCGGCGCCTCGGGCGACCTCGCCCCCCTCGCGCACATGGTCAGCGTGATGGTCGGCCACGAGAAGGCCGAGGCCTACCACCGCGGCGTGCGGATGCCCGCCGTCGAGGCCCTCACGGCGGCCGGGCTCGCCACCGAGTTCGAGCTCAAGCCCAAGGACGTCCTCGCCCTGATCAACGGCTCCACCATCTCGCTCGCCACCGCCTGCCTCGCCCTGCACGACGCGTGGAGCCTCACCCGCCAGGCGGACGTGGCCCTCTCGCTCTCGCTCGAGGCGATCCGCGGCGAGCTCGACGCGTTCGACGAGCGCATCCACCTCGCCCGCAACGCCCCCGGCCAGGTCGACGTCGCCGCGAACGTCCGTGCCCTCACCGCGGGCAGCGAGCGCACCGTCGAGGAGGCGCGCCGCCTCCGCCTCCCGGACGAGCAGCGCGTCGGCGGCGTCTACAAGCCGCGCGTGCAGGACGCCTACTCGCTGCGCTGCGCGCCGCAGGTGCACGGCACGACCCGCGAGTCGCTCCTGTTCGCGCAGACGCTGCTGGTGCGCGAAGCCAACGCCGCGACCGACAACCCGCTGGTGCTCCCGGACGGCGAGGGCGGCTACGACGTCCTCTCCGGCGGCAACTTCCACGGCGAGCCGATCGGCGTCGCGGCCGACCTCATCGCGATCGCGGTCGCCGAGATCGGCGCCATCTCGGAGCGCCGCTCGTTCCGCCTCACCGACCCCAACCTCAGCTACGGCCTGCCGCTCAACCTCGTCGGCGGCCAGCTCGGCCTCAACACGGGCTTCTCGATCGTGCACTGCGCGGCGGCCGCCATCGCCTCCGAGAACAAGGTGCTGTGCTTCCCCTCCGTCGTCGACTCGATCCCGACGAAGGCGAACCAGGAGGACCACGTCTCGATGTGCACCTTCTCCTCGCGGAAGGCGCGCAGCATCATCCACAACACGCAGGTGATCCTCGGAGTGGAGTTCATCCTCGCCACCCAGGGCATCGACCTCGCGTCGCCGCACCTGGAGGACCGGGCGCTCGGCGAGGGCAGCACGGCCGCCTACGAGGCGGTCCGCTCGATCGTGCCGATGACCCGCGAGGACATCTACCAGTCGGAGCAGATGATCAACGCGCAGGCGATGGTCGTGCTCGGCACCGTCCTCACCGCCGTCGAGGCGCGCATCGGAGCCGTTCGGTGACCGCGGGCGGGACGGTCGTCCACGGCCGCGTCGTCACTCCGGGCGCCGTGATCGAGGACGGGGCGGTGGTCGTCGAGGACGGCCGCATCGCCGCCGTGCTCGGCGGACGCGAAGCGGCGCGCGCCCTCGCGGAGGCCTCGGTCGTGATCGGCGGCGCGGGGATGCTCGTCCTGCCCGGCGCGGTCGACGCGCACGTCCACGCCTTCTCGGAGCCGGCCGAGACGTTCACCGGCGCGACCTCGGCCGCCGCCGCGGGCGGGGTGACCACGATCCTCGACATGCCCTACGACGCGGGCAGCCCGGTGAACACGGCCGCCGCCGTCGTCGCCAAGCGCGAGCGCCTCGAGCGCGAGGCCGTCGTCGACGTCGCCCTGCACGGCACGGTCCGCCCCGGGGACGGCGCGCGGGATGTGGCCGGGATGATCGACGAGGGCGTCTGCGGATTCAAGGTCTCGCTGTTCGAGACCGACCCGATCCGCTTCCCCCGCATCCCCTCCGACCAGCTGCTCGAGGCCTTCGCGATCATGGCCGAGCGCGGCGTCCGCGTCGGCGTGCACGCGGAGGACGGCGAGATCATCGGCGCCCTCGTCGCGGCGGCGAGGGCCGCGGGCCGCACCGCCCCCCTCGACCACGTCCGCAGCCGCCCGCCCGTGTCCGAGACCTCCTCGGTGGCGCTCGGGCTCGAGCTCGCCTCGGCGGCCGGCGTGCCCTTCCACATCTTCCACGCGAGCCTCCCCGGCACCGTCGAGCTCGTGACGGCGAGCGCCGCCCGCGGGCTCGACGCGACGCTGGAGACCTGCCCGCACTACCTCGTCCTCACCGAGGACGACATGGAGCGGCTCGGCGCCCTCGGCAAGATCAACCCGCCGCTGCGCACCGCCGAGCACGCCCGCGGGATGTGGGAGGCGCTCGCCGACGGCCGCATCGGCCTGGTGACCTCCGACCACGCGCCGTGGCCGCTGGCGAAGAAGAGCGCCGACGTGATCTTCGACAACGCCTCCGGAGCGCCCGGCGTGCAGACCCTGCTGCCGATCGTGGTCGGCGCCGGCTACCTCGGCGGCCGCCTCTCGCTGCTGCGCGCCGCCGAGGTCCTCGCGACGAACCCCGCCCGCGCGTTCGGTTTCGGGCACCGCAAGGGCGCGATCGAGGCGGGCCTGGACGCGGACTTCGCCGTCGTCGACCCGTCCGGCACGACCGTGATCGACGACACCCCGATGCTCTCGACCGCCACCTGGAGCCCCTACGCCGGGATGTCCTTCCCCGGCCGCCTCGAGACCACCGTCGTCCGCGGCACCCCCGTCTTCAGCCGGGCCGAGGGCCTGCTCGCGGAGCCGGGCGACGGACGCTTCGTCGCGAGGGCCGCCTGATGGGCGAGCAGTCCCTCCGCGCCTTCGTCGACGCGCTGCCCGCCGACGAGCTCGTCACCCTCGAGCGCACCGTCGACGCCCGCTTCGAGCTGGCGAGCGTGCTCGCGCTGCTGGACCGCGGCCCGGCCGTGCGCCTGACCTCGGTCGCCGGCTCGGCCCACCCGGTCGTCGGCAACGTGCTCTCCAGCCGCGAGCGGATCGCCCGCGCCGTCGGCTGCCGCGTCGACGAGCTGCTCGACCGGCTCACCGCCGCGGTCGCCGACCGCACCCCGGTGCGCGTGGTCGAGGACGCTCCGGTGCAGGCCGTGCGCCTGCCCGCCGCGTCCGTGTGGGAGGAGGTCGTCGCTCCGGTCTGGTTCGAGAAGGACTCCGGCGGCTACCTCACCGCCGGGCTCATCGTGGCGTTCGACCCGGTGACCGGGCACCGCAACGCCTCCTACGCGCGGATCAAGCCGCTCGACGCGACCACCGGCTTCGTCGGGATCGCGCCGAACCACCACCTCACCGCGCTCTCGCGCTCGGCCGCGGCCGTCGGCGGGCTCCCCGTCGCCGTGGTCCTCGGCGCGCACCCGGCCGTGCAGCTCGCCGCCTGCTGCTACCTCGCCCTGGGCGACGACGAGCTGGAGCACGCCGCCCACCTGCTCGGCGAGGAGGTGCGGGTCGCGCGGGCCACGACGAGCGACGTGCTCGTCCCCGCCGACGCGGAGATCGTGATCGAGGGGATCCTGCACGCCGACCGGCCGGTGCACGAGGGCCTCGTGAACGAGTACCACGGCATGTACGAGGACTACGGCGACGGCATCACCCTCGAGGTCACCGCCGTGACCCGCCGCGAGTCCCCCGAGGTCCAGGTGATCCTGCCCGGCCTCTCCTCGGAGCACAGCTACATCGCGGCGCTGCCCATCGCCGCCGGCATCCGGCACGCGCTGTGCAACGTCGGCTGCGACATCGTCGACGTGGCGGTCACGCACTCCGGCGGCGGCCGCGTCGACGTGGTGGTCGCGATCGCGAACGGCCGTCCGGGCACCGCCAAGCGCGTGATGTTCGGCGCGTTCGCGGCCGTCAGCATGGTCAAGCAGGTCACCGTCGTCGACTCCGACGTGGACGCCTGGGACATGGAGCACGTGCACTGGGCCCGGACGAGCCGGATGCGGTGGGACCGCGACCTGATGCTGGTCGACGGGGTCGCCACCGACCGCAACGTGCCGATGCAGATCGGCGGCACCGTGACCAAGGTCGGGATGGACGCGACCCGCAAGGAGGGCGACCGCGCCCTCGGCGCCGAGCTGGCCGTCCCGCCCGGGGACGTCCTCCGCCGCGTGCGCGACGCCCTCGTCGCCGACGGAGTCGCCCTCCGCCCCGCCGTCGTCGTGCACGGCTCCCTGGCCGACGACGGGGAGGACCCGCGATGACCCCCGATGTGCGCTTCCCCGACGCCGGCCGGCTGGCCCTCGACCTCGACGAGATCGCCCGCCTCGTCGACTCCTCGCGCCCCGGCTGGAGCCGCGTGGCGATGACCGAGGTCGACACCGACTCCCGCCACTGGGTCGCCGAGCGGATGCGCTCCGCGGGCCTGGAGGTCCGGATCGACGGGATCGGCAACGTGATCGGCACCCTCGCCGGCACGGGAGCCGCCCGCCGCGCGATCGTGATCGGCTCGCACACGGACACGGTGGACGGCGGCGGGCGCTACGACGGCGTCGTGGGCGTGCTGGGCGCGATCGAGGTGGCGCGCCTGCTGCAGGAGTCGGGGATCCGGCTCCACCACGACCTGCGCGTCGTCGACTTCTACAACGAGGAGGCCAACCGCTTCGAGCTCTCCTGCCTGGGCAGCCGCGCGCTGGCCGGCTCCCTCACGGGCGAGCACCTCTCGGCGACCGACGACACCGGGCGCACCCTCGGCGCCGCCCTCGAGGCCGCCGGCTGGTCCGACCCGCTCTCGGGCACCCGCTGGAGTCCCGACGAGGTGCTCGGCTTCCTCGAGCTGCACATCGAGCAGGGCCCGGTCCTCGAGCGCGAGGGGCTGCCGCTCGGAGTCGTCACCTCGATCGCGGGCATCTCGCGGTTCCGCACCCTCTTCTCGGGCCGCCGCGACCACGCGGGCACCATGCCGATGGCGCTGCGGCACGACGCCGGCTGCGCCGCGGCCGGAGTGGTCCTCGCGGTCGAGCGCATCGCGTCCCGGGCCGCGGAGGCGGTCGGCACCGTCGGCTCCGTCACGTTCACTCCGGAGGCGACCAGCGTCGTCACCGAGAGCGCCCTGGTCACCGCGGAGTTCCGCAGCCCCGACCCCGGCTGGTTCACCCTCGCCCGCGAGCAGATCGCCGAGGCCGCGGCCTCCGAGGCGGCGGCCCGCGGCCTCGGCCACGAGGTGACCTGGCTGCCCTGGGAGCGCCCGACGGCCATCGACCCCCGCCTCGCGGACGGCATCGGCCGCTCCATCGAGCGCCTCGGCCACCCCGCCGCCCGCCTCTACAGCGGAGCCGGGCACGACGGGGTGCAGATGGCGAGACTGGGACCCATCGGCATGATCTTCATCCCCTCGCAGGACGGCCGCAGCCACTGCCCGGAGGAGTACACCGGGATCACGGACATCGCGGTGGGCGTGCACGCGCTCGCGCAGTCCGTGCTCACCCTCGACAAGGAAGGCCTCGCATGAACCGCACCCGCCAGGAGCCTCCCGGCCGCGTGATCGTCGCCATCACCGGCGCCTCCGGAGTCGGGATCGGGGTCCGCATCCTCGAGCTGCTGCGGATGGATCCGGGGCTGCGCAGCGACGTCATCGTCTCGAAGGCGGGCGCGATGACGCTCGACCAGGAGTGCGGCCTCACCCAGAAGCAGGTGGAGGCGCTCGCCGACACGGCCCACCGGCCCGCGCACATCGGCGCCTCCATCGCGTCGGGGTCCACGCCCGCCACGGCGATGGTGATCGCGCCCTGCACGATCAAGACCCTGAGCGGCATCGCCTACGGCCTCGCCGACAACCTGATCACGCGGGCGGCCGACGTCTGCCTCAAGGAGGGCGTGCCGACGCTCCTGATGGTGCGGGAGTCGCCGCTGCACCGCGGCCACCTCGCCGCGATGGACGCGGTGGCCCGCTCGGGCGGCATCATCGCGCCGCCGGTCCCCGCCTTCTACACGCGGCCCGCCTCGGTGGAGGAGATCATCGACTCCCTCGCCCGCCGCGCCCTGGTGCGCGTGGGGCTGACCCAGTTCCACGCCCGCTCCTGGGCCGGCATCCCCGAGGACGGCGAGCGCGCCGTGCTCGCCGAGGGGTCGAGCCGGTGACGAAGTACGTCGCCACCCGGCTGCTCACCTCGGTCTTCACGATCGTCGCGATCGCGATCGTGATGTTCGCGCTGCTGCAGCTGCTCCCGGGCTCGCCCTTCAACAGCGAGAAGCTCGACGCGGTGCAGAAGGCGCTCCTCACGCAGAAGTACGGGCTCGACGAGCCGGTGCTCCTGCGGCTGGGCACCTACCTGGTGAACCTCGCCCGCGGCGACTTCGGCATCTCGTACAACCTCATCCCGGACTTCCCCGTCTCGGAGATGCTCGGCAGCCGCCTGCCCGTGACGATCCGCATCGGCCTGCAGGCCCTCGTCCTCGGCGTGGTGCTGGGCCTGCTGATCGGCATCGTCTCGGCGATCCGCCCGCGCGGCTGGTTCGACAACCTCTCGACGTTCGTCTCGGTGATCGCCTTCAGCGTCCCGTCGTTCGTCATCGCGCTGCTGCTGGTCTACTTCGTCGGCTTCGAGTGGAAGCTGCTGCCGATCCGGTACTCCGAGTCGGACCCCTTCACCTCGAGCGTGCTGCCGACGATCTCGCTCGCCGCCTACGTGATGGCGGTGACCGCCCGCTACGCCCGCTCCGAGATGCTCGACTGCCTCGAGAGCGACTACATCCTCCTGGCGAAGGCGAAGGGCATCGGCCCCTCCAAGGTGATCGGCCGGCACGCGCTGCGCAACACCCTGGTCTCGATCATCACGGTGCTCTCGCCGCTGCTGATCGGCCTGATCACCGGCTCCGTCGTCATCGAGCAGATCTTCGGAGCGCCGGGCCTGGGCCAGCTGCTGCTCACGGCGATCCAGAACGTCGACTACAACATCGTCATCGCGATCAGCCTCGTCTACAGCATCATCTACATCCTCGTGATGCTGCTCGTCGACGTGCTCTACGGACTGATCGACCCCCGCATCCGACTGGCAGGACAGGCAGCATGAGCGACCGCGTCTCCCCCACGGCCGGCCTCGACGCCGGCGTCCCGCCCGAGGGCCTGCGCCTCGTCTCGCCGGGCAACCGGCCCGCCGGCCCGCCGACCACCTCCACCCGCATCATCCGCGGCGGCGGCCGCGACATCGCCCGGCGCTTCCGCGGCAACTGGCCCGCGATGGTCGGCCTGGTGCTGCTCGTGGTCATCGTCGTGCTGAGCCTGGTGGTCCCCTTCTTCCCCGCGGCCGGAGGAGGCGCGGACGTCGGCTCGCGCTTCCTCCCGCCGCGCGTGCCGCTGCTCGAGGGCCTCGGGATCCTCGACGGCACCCGCGACGGCCAGGACGCGTACGCCGCGGCGGGCCTGCCGCCCGGCACCTACTTCCTCTTCGGCACCGACGAGCTGGGTCGCGACGTGTGGTCGCGGGTCTGGAGCGGCACCCGCGTCTCGCTCCTGATCGCCGTGATCGCCTTCGCGATCGACGTGGTCATCGGCATGACCTACGGCCTGGTCTCGGGCTACTTCGGCGGTCGCACCGACTCGGCGATGCAGCGCGTGGTCGAGGTGCTCTCCGGCATCCCGCAGCTGGTGATCGTGACGCTCTTCGTGGTCGCCGTCGGGCCGGGCATCGGCGCCATCGTCTTCGGCCTCCTGCTGAGCAACTGGCTCGCGATGAGCCGCGTCAGCCGCGCGCAGGCGCTGCGCCAGAAGACGGAGGAGTACGTGCTCGCCTCGCGCACCCTCGGAGCGCGGGACAGCCGGATCGTGTTCGTCGAGATCCTCCCGAACATCATCGGCCCGATCGTGACGATGAGCATGTTCTCGATCCCGTCCGCGATCTTCACCGAGTCGTACCTGTCGTTCGTGGGCCTGGGCGTCCAGGCGCCGATGGCCTCGCTCGGCTCGCTCGTCAGCGTCGGCTACAAGTCGTTCCTCTCCTACCCGTTCCTCGTGATCGTCCCCGTGGTCGTGCTGGGCCTGCTCATGGTGGCGTTCACGCTCGTCGCCGACGGGCTGAAAGAGGCCACCGATCCGCGACTGTCCCACTCGAGAGGCCACTGACATGACCGAGAGCAGCACGGGCACGACCCGTCAGGACACGGCCGGATCGGAGCGCGGCAGGGTCCTCCTGTCGGTGCGCGATCTGGCGATCTCGTTCGACAACGAGGGCGGCAGCGTGGAGGCGATCCGCGGACTGGGCTTCGACCTGCACGAGGGCGAGGTGGTCGCGATCGTCGGCGAGTCCGGCAGCGGCAAGTCGGTGACGGCGCGCGCGATCCTCGGCCTGATGGCCCGCAACCAGCGGGTCACCGCGGGCAGCATCGAGTTCTCGCACCGGAGCGACGACGGCACGGTGACCACGAAGGACATCGCGGCGATGCCCGAGTCGGCGATCCGCCGCGAGATCTGCGGTCGCCGCATCGCGATGGTGTTCCAGGACGCCCTGACCTGCCTCGACCCGACGATGTCGGTCGGCAAGCAGGTGATGGAGGGGATCCAGGAGCACTTCGGGCTCGGCCGTCGCGAGGCGCGCGCCCGGGCCGTGGAGCTGCTCGGCGAGGTCGGCATCGACGATCCGGAGCGGCGGTTCAAGCAGTACCCCCACCAGCTCTCCGGAGGCATGTGCCAGCGGGTCAACATCGCCATCGCGCTGTCGTGCAACCCGGACGTGCTGATCTGCGACGAGCCGACGACCGCGCTCGACGTGACGATCCAGCTGCGGATCCTCGAGCTGCTGAAGCGCCTGCAGGCGGACCGCGGGCTCTCGGTGATCTTCATCACCCACGACCTCGGAGTCGTCGCGACCGTCGCCGACCACGTCAGCGTGATGTACGCCGGACGGATCATCGAGCAGGGCACCGCCGAGCAGGTCTTCTACGACCCGCGGCACCCCTACACCTGGGGCCTGCTCTCGGCGATGCCGGACCTGACCACCGACTCCCCCGAGCTGTTCGCCATCCCCGGCAGCCCGGCGAGCCTGGTGAACCGCGCGCCGGGAGACCCCTTCGCTCCGAGGAACCCGTTCGCGCTCGAGATCGACTTCGTCGAGGAGCCGCCCCTCTTCGACGTCGGCGGCGGGCACCGGGTCGCCTCGTGGCTCTGCCACCCCTCCGCTCCCCCGGTCGAGATGCCGGCGCCGCTGCGCGCCAAGATCGACGCCATGCTCGCCCCCAGTGAAGGACCGACCCCGTGACCGCACTCGCTCCGACGCCCGACTCCGCGCCCGCCCTGCTCTCGGTGCGCGGCCTCACCCAGGTGTTCCGGCTGGGCCGGCGGCACCACGTGACCGCGATCGGCGGCGTCGACTTCGAGATCCGGCGCGGCGAGACCTTCGGGCTGGTCGGCGAGTCCGGCAGCGGCAAGTCCACGATCGGCCGCTCGATCATCCGGCTGATCGACCCGACCGACGGCCAGGTGGTGCTCGCGGGCCGCACGATCAGCGGCCGGCTCGACGCCGCCCAGCGCGACCACCTGCGCTCCAGCATCCAGATGATCTTCCAGAACCCGATGTCGAGCCTCAATCCGCGCAAGACCGTCTTCGACATCGTCGCGCAGGGACTCACCACTCAGCGCCGGTACTCCTCGGCGGCCGACCGCGACGAGAAGGTCTACGCGATCCTCGAGAAGGTCGGCCTCGACCGCTCCCACGCCGACCGCTACCCGCACCAGTTCTCGGGCGGCCAGCGGCAGCGCATCGGCATCGCCCGCGCGCTCGTGATGCAGCCCGACCTCGTGATCGCGGACGAGTGCGTCTCGGCGCTCGACGTCTCGATCCAGGCGCAGGTCGTGAACCTGATGCGCGCGCTCCAGGAGGAGCTCGGCACCGCGTACCTCTTCATCGCCCACGACCTCGCGATGGTGAAGTACATCTCCGACCGGATCGGCGTCATGCACAAGGGCCACCTGGTCGAGACGGGCACGACCGCCGAGATCTTCTCCGGCCCCGTGCACCCCTACACCCGCTCGCTGCTGCGCGCCGTGCTCTCGGCCGACCCGCGCGCGATGCGCCGCCGCGCCCCCTCCGAGCCGTACGACCCGGTCGCGCTCGGGATCGACTACTCGGCCGGGAGCGTCCACGAGCTCTCGCCGACCCATCGCGTCCTGGCGACCCCGGAGGAGCTGGCGGCCTGGCGCGCATGACGGCCGCCCGGCGTCAGGACTCGTCGGCCTCGACGCGCAGGGGCCGGTCGGCCACCGGCAGCCCGGAGTCGCGCACGGCGGCCTCGATCGCGGCGTGCCCGACGTCGGGCGCGACGATCCGCAGGCCGTTCTCGGTCGCCCAGTAGGCGGTGACGCCGTGCTCCTCGACGAGGGTCGTGAGCAGCGCGGCGGTCCGCTCCTGCTCGCCGGGACCGACGGTGATCGCGGCCCACGGGCCGGAGATCTCGACCGGGGCGCCCCGCTCCGCTCCCGCAGCGTCCCGCAGGTCCTCCGCCGCCCGGACGATCGGGAGCAGCGCGGGCAGCCCGCCGGAGACGTCCTCGAAGGAGTCGAGGGCGAAGGCCCCCTCGCGGAGCGACGCGTGCAGCTCCAGGCCGCGGCCGAGGCCGTCGATCCGGTCGAGCAGGCCCGACGCGTCGACAGCGGGAGCGGGGCACGCGCGGGTCGGCTCCTCCGCGCCCGCGAAGGAGAGGGCGTTCCCGCCTGCTGACGTCACCCGGAACGACCACAGCACCGGATCCGCGTACTCGGTCGCGCAGGCCGTCGCGAGGGCGTCGGCGAGCGCCGGCTCCTCGACCGCGACCCCGACCCACGAGGTCGGCGGGCCGAACGCCGGCGCCTCGACCCAGCGCTCGGCGCCGTCGAGGGAGACTCCGGGCACCGCGGCGACCTCGCTCGTCAGACGGTCGAAGCCGGCGTCGGGCCGCGCGAACGGCGTCTCGTCGATCGTCCAGACGAGGAGCGTCAGCCCGCCGGCGGCGAGGGCCGCGGCGAGGACGCCGGCGACGGGGAGGAGGAGGCGACGGGACACGCCTTCATCCTCGCTCCCCTCTTCCGCGGCGTCACATGGACATCGGGCGAACGGACGGTGCGCCGGCGACGGAGGAGGTGGTGATCACGCTGCCCCGCCCCTGCTCGATCATCCGCGGCAGCACGGAACGGAGCCGGTGCCGGCCCGCTCCCAGCACGCTGGGCGGCGGCCGGCCGCCTGCCACGGGGGTCGACCTCCGCGGGGGGGGAAGGGGTCACGGACGCAGTCCCGAGACGAGCGCGAGGACCCCGTCCATCGACTCGACGACGAGAGGCGGGAGGTCGCCGCGCTCCGCGACGAAGGCCGCATCGAGCGCGCCCGCTCCGGACGCGTCCGACTGCTCCCGCTCCGGCACAAGGCCCAGCGCGCGGGCCGCCGTCTCCGCTTGACTGGGGGCGACGCGCCGACCCTCGGCGCACCCGGGAGGCGACATGGCGAACCACCGTTTCGAGCTGCGGTCCGGCCGCGGGATGGGCGTCTCGGCGGCGGGCGACCCCGTCGCCGACCGGCTGGTGGTGTTCTGCCACCCCACTCCCGGAGCCGGCGGCTTCGACCCCGACCCCACTGTCACCGGCCCGTGGGGCCTGCACCTGCTGATCCTCGACCGCCCCGGCTACGGCGCCTCGGACCCGGTCGACGCCGCTCACGGCCGCGTCGAGGACCGCGCGGACGACCTCGCCGAGTACCTGCGCCGCTCCGAGCGCACCGCCCGCATGGTCGAGGGCGCCCGCTTCGGCAGCGTCGGCGTGGTCGGCTGGGGCTCCGGCGGCGCGTTCGCGCTCTCGCTCGCGGCCCGGCACCCCGACCTCGTGGACCGCCTCGCGCTGGTCGGCACCCCCGCGCCCCCGCAGGCCGGCGCGATCGTGCACCCCACGAGCGCGTGGGAGCGGCGCGAGACACTCCGCGGGGAGGACGCCGACGCGATCGCCGCCGCCCTCCCGCAGACGCAGCCGGGCCTGGACGCGCTCGGGATCGACTCCGACGACCCGGTGCTCGCCACCCACGGCGGACTGCGCAACCGGCTGGAGCGGATGCTCGCCGAGGGCTGGCGGCAGGGCCCGAGCGGCGCCGCGACCGACCTCGCAGCGCTCCGCGACGGCTCCTGGGCCGACGACCTCGACCGGGTGACCGCCGAGACGCTCCTGGTCCACGGCGACGCGGACCCGGTGGCGAGCGCCGAGGACGGCCGCTGGTACCGCGGCCGCCTCGCCCGGGCGCGCACCGTGACGGTCGACGGAGCCGGCCGGCTGGCGCTGGTGCGCGAGTGGCGCCGGATCCTCGACCACGTCGCTCCGCTCGAGCGCGGGGCGGAGGGCCGATGAGCCGCCTGGGCCTGGGACCGCTCGTGCTCGTGTCGGCGATGGCGGTCTCGGGAGTCGTCCACCTGGTGCACCCGCGGACCTTCGACGCGGTGGTCCCGCGCGGGATGCCCGGCTCGGCGCGCGGCTGGGTCCTCGTCTCGGGAGCGGCGGAGCTGGTCTGCGCGGCCGCGACGCTGCACCCGCGGACCCGCGCGGCCGGCGGTCTCGCCTCCGCCGCCCTGATGGCCGCCGTCCTCCCCGGCAACGTGCAGATGGCGCGGGACGCCCGTCGGCCGCGGACCCGGGCGATCACGCTGCTGCGCCTCCCGCTCCAGATCCCGCTCGTGCTCTGGGGTCTCCAGGCGGCGCGCGGCCGCTGACGCAAGCCCGCGCGGGCGCGGATCGCCCGCTGCTACCGTCCAGGCATGACCGACCAGAGCGCGGACGACCGCCACGACCAGCTGACCAGCGCCCCGAAGGCGACGGAGGCCGACGCGGCCCCGCGCATCGAGGTCTCGACCACCGAGGCCGGCGACACCCGCATCGACATCCGCGAGGACGCCGCCGTGCGTCCGGGCCGTGTCGACGAGAACGGCGACGAGCTCGACGAGAGCCGCGACGATGCCTGAGCGCCGCCGTGCCGCCCTCGTCTACAACCCCGTCAAGGTCGACGTGGAGTCCGTGAAGGCCGCGGTGAAGCGCGCCGAGGAGGCCGCTGGCTGGGAGGAGACGCTCTGGTACGAGACCTCCGTCGAGGACCCCGGCGCCGGTCAGACGAAGGAGGCCCTCGCCGCGGGCGCCGACGTCGTGATCGCGGCCGGCGGCGACGGGACGGTCCGCGTCGTGGCGGAGGCCCTCCGAGGCTCCGACGCCTCGCTCGCGCTGCTGCCCTCCGGCACCGGCAACCTGCTCGCCCGCAACCTGAACCTCACGCTCGACGACATCGACAACTCCCTGACCGTCGCGTTCTCCGGACAGGACCGGGCGATCGACGTCGGGATGATCGACATCGAGACCTCCACGGGCCGCGACCGCCACGCCTACGTCGTGATGGCGGGCCTCGGGATCGACGCGAAGATGCTCGCCAACACCGACGACGACCTCAAGAAGCGCGCCGGCTGGCTCGCCTACGTGGACGCGCTGCGGAAGGCCCTGCTCGACAAGAACCAGCTCGAGTTCCGCTACCGCCTCGACGGCTCCAAGACCCGCAAGGTGCGCGCGCACACGATCATCGTGGGCAACTGCGGCGCCCTGCCGGCGAACATCCTCCTGCTGCCAGACGCGGCCGTCGACGACGGCGAGTTCGACATCGTCCTGCTGCGCCCCGAGGGCTTCTTCGGCTGGGTGCAGATCATCTTCAAGGTGGTGTGGGAGAACGGCGTGCTCCGCCGCAGCGGCGTCGTCGGCAAGAAGCTGATGGGCCTGACCAAGGAGGTGTCGGCCCTGCGGTACGTGAAGGGCCGCGACCTCACGGTCCGCCTCGAGCACGCGCAGGAGATCGAGCTCGACGGCGACCCGTTCGGCTCGACCTCGGCGTTCCGCACCTGGATCGAGCCCGGCGGGCTGACGGTGCGCGTCCCGGCCTAGCGCCGGCGGCGGCCGGGCGGATCCGCCCGGTCCGCCTCCCGCCGGGAGAGAGGATCGTCATCCCTCCCGGCGGAGGCGTCTGCTCCGAGCAGGGCGGTGCAGTGCGGCTTCGGGTACCGCACCCCATGCACCTGCATGAACACGGCGACTGTAGTGCGGAATCCGTCGCCGCCGCAACGATCCGCGCGGCTTCGACCGCTCGAATGGGTAATTCCACCGTGCGATGCTCTGTGGCCACAACGGATTCCGCACCTCCTCCGCATCGGGGCGCACGGGATCGCCCGTCCGTCGATCGACGGGGCTTCTCCTCGGCACAGTGCCGACACGCGCACGAAACGCCCGCCCGCTAGCGTGCGGACATGACATTCCGTGCGTCAGCCGCGCTCAGCGCGCTCGTGGCCTCCTCCCTCCTCCTCGCACCCGCCGCCATCGCCTCCCCCGCCGCCCGCGCGGGCGCCGTCGACGGGGGCACCAGCGCCGGCGATCCGTACTTCCCCGGCCTCGGCAGCAGCGGCTTCGACGCCCTCACCTACAGCCTCGTCCTGAAGTACGATCCGGCGACCCGGGCCCTCGGCGGCAGGGCCGTGGTCACCCTCGCGCCCCAGAAGGACCTGCGCTCGCTCTCCTTCGACCTGACCGGCCTCACCGTCTCGAAGGTCACCGTCAACGCCGGGGGCGCCCGGTTCTCGCAGTCGGGGGACGAGCTGACCGTCACGCCCGCCCGGACCCTCCGGAAGGGCCTGCCCGCGCTGGTGAGCATCGACTACGCCGGGACCACCGGGAACCCCGTCGACGGCACCGGGGCCCCCTTCGGCTGGTGGTCGACGGACGACGGCGCCCTGGTCGCCAGCGAGCCGGACGGCGCCTCGACCTGGTACCCCGTCAACGACTCGCCCGCCGACAAGGCGCGCTACACCTTCAGCATCACGGTCCCGGAGGGCCGGACGGTGGTCGCGAACGGCCTGCCGGTCGGCTCCCCCACCACGTCGAAGGGGTGGACGACCTCGCGCTGGGTCGAGACCAGCCCGATGGCGAGCTACCTCGCCATGGTGAACATCGGCGACTACGACCTGGTCCGCTCCACCCAGGGCGGCGTGACGACCATCGACGCGATCGACCGGGACATCACCGGCGACACCCGCGCCCGCACCGAGGCGGCGCTCGCGAAGCAGGGCGCGATCATCGACTACTTCTCCTCCGTCTTCGGCCCGTACCCGTTCCGCTCGGCCGGAGCCGTGGTCGACGACGAGCGGATCGGCTACGCCCTCGAGACCCAGGGCCGCTCGTTCTACTCCGGCGGCGCGGACGAGTCGACCGTCGCGCACGAGACCGCGCACCAGTGGTACGGCGACAGCGTCACGCCGGAGACCTGGTCCGACATCTGGCTGAACGAGGGCTTCGCGACCTACGCCGAGTGGCTCTGGGAGGAGCACACCGGCGGCGCGAGCGTCACCGAGTCCGCCGCCCGGGTCGCCGCCGCTCCCGCCGACGACCCGTTCTGGTCGACCGCCGTCGCCGACCCCGGAGCCGCGGGCCTCTTCGACGCGCCCGTCTACGCCCGCGGCGGCCTGACGCTCGTCGCCCTCCGCGACCGGATCGGCGCGGACGCGTTCGGCGTGCTGCTGAAGCGCTGGGCCTCCGAGAACCGCTACTCGAACGCGACGACCGCCGACTTCCAGGCCCTGGCCGAGAACGTCTCCGGCTCCGACCTGGCGGACTTCTTCGACGCCTGGCTGCGCACGCCGGAGAAGCCCGCCGGTCTCTGACCCCCGCATCGCCGCGGCGCGGGCGGGGTGTCAAGGAGGGACGGCAGGTCGGCCCGAGCCGATACCGTCCCTCCATGGGCTTCTTCGACCGCAACGACTCCTCGACCAGCGCCGCCGCGCCGCAGCCGAGCGCACCCGATCCGCAGCGGCGGGTCTGGAGCGACGGC